>CAUBMI010000085.1 GCA_958436995.1 uncultured Collinsella sp. | reverse complement strand
CCGGGCTTAATAAACGATGGTGCTCCATGGCGGATTCGAACCGTCGACCTTGGGATTAGAAGTCCCCTGCTCTATCCAACTGAGCTAATGGAGCATATAACCGCACGCCCAAGCAAGCGCAAGCCTGTCAGGCGCAAGTAATTATAACCTAGTTGAACTGCTCGCGGTACGCCTTGCAGACCTCATCGACCGGGCCGTCCATGCGAAGGTCACCCTTCTCAATCCAAACGGCACGCTGGCAGATGCGTTCAACCTGCTCCATGGAGTGCGAAACGAACAGAACCGTCACGTCGCCGCTCTGGATAAAGTGCTGGATGCGGGCCTCGCACTTCTGCTGGAAGAACACATCACCGACGGACAGCGTCTCGTCAACGATCAGAATATCGGGCTCGGTAATCGTCGCGATTGCAAAGGCAATACGCGCAACCATGCCCGAGGAGAAGTTCTTAAGCGGCATGTCGACAAAGTTCTGAAGCTCAGCGAACTCGATAATGCCGTCAAAGTTGGCGTCGATGAACTCCTTGGTATAGCCGAGCAGGGCGCCGTTCAGATAGATGTTCTCGCGGGCGGTCAGCTCGGGATCAAAGCCGGCACCAAGCTCAATCAGCGGCGCGATGTTACCGTGCACCTTAACGCTGCCCTCGCTTGGCTCAAGCACGCCAGCGATAATCTTGAGCATCGTAGACTTGCCGGAGCCATTGGTGCCGACCAGACCCACGACCTCGCCGCGATGAATATCAAACGAGATGTGCTTAAGCGCCCTAAACTCCTCAAAGAACAGCTCGTGCTTGGCAAGCTTAATGAAGTACTCCTTGAGGTTGGTCAGCGACTCGGACGCCATGTTAAAGATCATGGTGACGTCGTCGACCTCGACAGCCAGAGGCTGCTCGCTGTAATCAACAACAGATTCAGTCATCACAGCACTCCTTAGATGTAGAGGATGAACTTGCGCTCGGACTTGTGGAACACGGTATAGCCAATAACAAGCGCAAGAACCGCCCAAGCAGCGCACATACCAAACGTCATAAGCGAGGGCGTAGTTTGGAACAGAAAGATATCGCGCATAAACTGCAGGTAGTTGTACATGGGGTTCGCATACATCAAGATACGCACGAGATGCGGCATTTGCGCAATATAGTCAGTCGTCCAGAAGATGGGCGTAATATAAGTCCACGCCGTAATGACTACGCTCCACAGATGCATAACGTCGCGGAAAAAGACCGTAAGGGCAGAGAGCATCATGCCCAGGCCCATGCAGAAGCACATAAGCAGCAGCAGGCAAACCGGCAGCAGAATCAGGTGCCAAGAAGGCATAACGCGGAACCACAGCATGACGATGGCGACGGCGACCAGCGAGAAGGTAAAGTTCACCAGCGAGAAAAGCACTTTCTGCACCGGGAAGACCCAGCGGTGCACCTTAACCTTCTTGAGCAGAGGGGCAGCACCCACGATCGACGTTAGGGCCTGGTTCGTGGACTCGGACATGACGGCAAAGGTAACGTTACCCACGATCAAGTACAGCGGGTACATCTCGGGCGTCATTGATCCATTGCGGCCCTGGCCAAAAATCGTCGAGAACACGATGGCCATGACGATCATCATCAGCAGCGGGTTGAGAACCGACCATGCGACGCCCAGAACGCTACGGCGATACTTGATCTTAAAATCCTTGGTAACCAGCTGACGAAGGATAAACGCGTCCTTCTCAAATTCGTTCTTAGCAAACGTCGCAGGCAGACTGCGAGTTTCTTGTTGCTTTGTCTGATCCGACACGGATGCAACTCCTTTACTCGTAATCGTTGACAAACGAACAGTATAGACCCGACGGCCATGCAAACGATTCGCGCAACAAAACTGGAGAACTAACCCACATCTTAGGATGCCAAGCCCAAACGGCTATACTTTCAAGAATTGAATGTATAAGGAGCATTGAGTGAATTCTGAATCCATCGCCGTTATCATCCCCTGCTACAACGAAGCCCTCACGATCGGCAAAGTCATCGACGACTTTCACCGCGAGCTTCCGCAAGCGACGGTCTATGTCTATGACAACAACTCGTCGGACGATACCTCACGCATCGCCACCGAGCACGGCGCCACGGTCCGCTTTGAGCCCCGTCAGGGAAAGGGCAACGTGTGCCGCCAGATGTTTCGCGATATCGACGCCGATTGCTACCTGATGGTCGACGGCGACGACACCTACCCCGCCGAGGCGGCCAAGGCCCTCTGCGAGCCTATCCTCAACGGCGCGGCCGATATGACCGTAGGCGACCGCCTTTCCAACGGCACCTACGCCGAGGAAAACAAGCGTGCTTTCCACGGCTTTGGCAACAATCTGGTCCGCGCCATGATCAAGTGGATCTATGGCTACAGCTTCGATGATGTCATGACCGGCTACCGCGCCATGAGCCGCCCGTTCGTTAAAACCTTCCCTGTGCTTTCCGAGGGCTTCCAGATCGAAACCGAGCTCTCGATCCACGCCGTCGACCACCGCTGGCGCATCAAAGATGTGCCCATCGAGTACCGCGACCGTCCGGAAGGCTCCGAGTCCAAGCTCAATACCGTGAGCGACGGCATTAAAGTCGTCGCGATGATCGGCACGCTGTTCAAGGACTACCGCCCGCTGAAGTTCTTCAGCCTCGTCGCGCTTCTGTTTGCGGTGATCGGCCTCGCCCTGGGCATGCCCATCGTTGTCGAGTATTTCCAGACCGGCCTCGTTCCGCGCTTCCCCACCGCCATGCTCGCCGCGTCGTTTATGTTCCTGTGCGGCCTGAGCCTTGCAACCGGATTCATCCTGGATTCTGTAGCAAAGGTCGAAAAAAAGCAGTGGGAGGTCAACGTATATAGCAAGTACGCCTACGACGACCAGCCCGGCCACCCTACTTCCAAGCCAAGCGAGAGGTAAACCACTATGCCGCTCATCTCCATCGTCGTACCGAGTTACAACGAGCAGGAATCACTTCCGATCTTTCTCAAAGAGCTCGATGGCGTCGTTCGCATCATGACCCGGCAAGACCCCGGCATCTCCTTTGAAGCCGTCCTCATCGACGATGGCTCGGCAGACAAAACGCTCGCCGTCATGAAGGCGGAAGCCGCGGCGGCGCATCCATACGCCATCCGCTGGCACTCTTTCTCGCGCAACTTTGGCAAGGAGGCGGCACTACTCGCCGGACTCCAACACGCAAAAGGCGACTATGTCGCCACCATGGATGCCGACATGCAGGACCCGCCCTCGCTCCTGCCGCAGATGTACGAGATCTTGCAGACCGAAGACTACGACAACGTCGCAACGCGCAGGACCACCCGCAAAGGCGAACCTCCCATCAGGTCGTTCTGTGCCCGTATGTTCTACAAGATCATCAACCGCATTTCCAAGGCCGACATCGTCGACGGAGCACGCGATTTTAGGCTCATGAAGCGGCCTATGGTCAACGCCATCATCTCCATGGGCGAATACAACCGATTCTCCAAGGGCATTTACGGCTGGGTCGGCTTCAAGACCAAATGGCTCCCCTACGTAAACGTCAACCGCGTGGCCGGCGAGACCAAATGGAGCTTTTGGTCGCTGCTCCTTTATTCCATCGACGGTATCGTCGCGTTTTCCACGGCACCGCTCTCCCTCGCCGCCCTCACGGGTATCGTCTTCTGCCTCATCGCTATTCTGGGATTCGTCGTCATCCTAGTAAAGACGCTTGTCTGGGGCGACCCCGTCGGCGGATGGCCGTCGCTCGCCTGCCTCATAACGCTGTTTGGCGGCATGCAGCTTCTGTGCCTGGGAATCATAGGTGAATACTTGGCAAAAGCCTACTTGGAAACCAAGCGACGTCCCATCTATATCATTCGAGAATCCAACGAGGAATCTGATGACACGGCCCAATAACAGCACGCTCAAGAATGTGGCGTTCTACGCCGCCTGCTTCACGTTTTCCATCGCATTATTTGTCGCACTTGCAGAGGCGGGGCATGTCTACCCCTTTGGCGACAACTCGTTTCTCACCAACGATCTCAAATACCAATACATCGACTTCTTCGCGTGGTTTCGCCGCGTCCTTTTAGGCGAGGCAAACCTTCGCTATTCCTTCTCACAGGGCCTCGGTATGAACACATGGGGGCTCTATAGCTACTACCTCGCCAGCCCCTTCAACCTGCTCTGCGTGCTGTTTCCCGCAGACAAGCTGACGCTCTTCGTATTTGCCATAACCGCGCTCAAGCTTGGCTGCATCCACATCAGCAGCGCTTGGTATGTGCAAAAGCGCTTTGACCTTTCCAAGCCCGCCGCATTCTTGCTATCCCTCTCGTTCACGTTTTGCAGCTGGACCATCAGCAACCTGCGCAACCCACTCTGGATCGATTGCCTCATCCTGCTGCCCATCTGCGCCTACGGATGCTACGAGCTCATCCGCAAGCAGCGCATGATCCGCCTCGTCATCGCAACGGCGCTCAATGTCATGTTCTGCTGGTATACGGCCTACATCAGCATCCTGTTCCTCTGCATCTTCGTATTGGTCGAATTTGTCGATTATGTTGCAGAAGAAGGTTTTAGCTGGAAGCTCATGCTCGATCGGGCCCTGCGATTCGCCGGAGCTATCGCGCTCGGACTGCTTCTGTCCGCCTGGACCTTTTTGCCGACCATCCTTGCCATGTCCAAGGGCGGTCCCGTTCTAGCACTCGGCCCCCTACTTAAAACCAGCCTCAAGTCGCTCATCAGGGGCTTTCTTCCCTGCATGTGGGTAAGCAACGAAAGCACACCGCAGTTCTATTGCGGCATCGTCATGATGCTGCTTGCGGTGAGCCTGCTGGTTAACCGCACGGTTTCGATCAAGACGCGCATCGCAACACTCGTCGTCACGATAATCCTGGTCGCAAGCTCCGTTTTGAGCCCGCTCGAGTACATCTGGTGCGGCATGCGCGTTCCCAACGGCTTCTACTCGCGCACGGCTTTTTTGCTGAGCTTCTTTGCGCTGTGGGCCGCAGGACACGCGCTGCAGGCGCTCAAAAACCAGCCCAAATTGCGTCAAGCCTATCGCCCCGTCGTCATCATGCCCCTCCTGGCACTAACCGCCATTGAGTTGTTTGCCAACGCCCATGTTATGTGGAACCAGCTGTACACAGGCTATTCCGAAAAAGCCAACAGCGCCTATGTCGCCACCGCAACCGACACTATCACGACCATTCAAGACCAGACTTCGGCGTCGTTCTATCGCATTGACCGCACAACCACACGCGTCGACAGCGCCGCCCTCAACGAAGGCTTGGCGCTTGGGTACAACCAGTTGTCTTCGTATTCGTCTGCCAACAACCCGCAGGCCATCGCACTGCTCAACTCCCTTGGATACAGCAGCGTCGGCGAATTCTCGACCCGTTATGCCGAGCCCATTCTTGCCGTTGATGCCCTGTTGGGAGTCAAGTACGCCATCGCCGAGCACGCGCCTTCGGGATACGCGGCAATGACTGAAATAGCCGATACAGCAAGTGCGGTGTACGAGAACCCCTATGCGCTCAGCGTTGGTGTCATGGCATCCAATGACATTCAAAACTGCACGTTGAAGGGCGAGAACCCCTTCGAAAAGCAAAACGACCTCTACAGCAAAATCCTAGGCCGCGAGGTAATGCTCTATACCAAAATCGAGGCCAAAAACACGGAGGATGACGAGAACTTAAGGCAGTGGAACGCCACCGTGCCGTCGGGTTCCATCGGGTATCTCTACATCAACAAAGATGCGACCGCCGGCAGTTATTGGCCCGTCACCCTTACCATCGACCAGCGAACGATCGGAAACGAGGCCTGGAGATTCGACAATAATATCCGCCAGATTGCGGATGCATCGGACTCCCCGAGCCAGCATACGGCGTCAATCGGAGTCGCAGAGGGCTATACAGACATGCCCCAAGACAATGATCCGGTCTTTTACGCCCTCAATCTGGACGTTTTCGAGCAGATTATTAACGAGCTTAAGATGAGCGAATTTGTTCCGACGGTTTTTGAGGACGGAAGGATAGAAGGCGAGTACACCGCCAAGGATGACGGCAACCTACTGCTGAGCGTTCCGTACGATGAGGGCTGGAACGTAACGGTAAACGGAACCGCCACAGAACTAACGCCCGCCGCCGATAAGGGCTTGTCATCCCTGAACATGCAGAAAGGCGCGAATAGGATCGTGATGACCTACAAGACTCCGGGCGCCCTTGCGGGGCTTGCAGTGAGTCTGGCGACCGCCGCCGCCCTTGTTGCAGCGGGTCTATACGCCAGGCATAAGAAAAGCCGCCGTTAACAAGCGGCGGCTTTTTCTCTCGAAAAGTTAATAACGGCTAGAGCGTCTTGAGGTACTCCCCCAGCTCTTCCTCCCAGTCGGGCATGTGGAAGCC
>CAUBMI010000084.1 GCA_958436995.1 uncultured Collinsella sp. | reverse complement strand
CGAGGGCATTGACGAGTTGCTGCTTGGTATCCATAACGGTCCTTTCGACGGGTCAATTGTGCTTGGCGAAAATATACGTGACGCGATCGGTAGCAAAAGTGCGAAGTACAGCGCACATTGGGGTCTTCACAGCTCGTGCATAGAACAGCTGTGTTCCTTGAGAACGTGGTAACATAGCACTTCACAAGCGGGGCTCGCCCCGTATGTTCCTTGAAAAGTCGACGGCTGTTGGGTGCTCGTGCCCAATGCCATCCAGACTTTCCCGACATTCGGGGGCGACTGGTTTCGACACGATAGCTCTGAGAGAGGAAGCAAGCCGAGGTCTCCTCGCCTCGTTAAACAGGGGTACCGTCAAATTGAATTGACAACAACTCTTCTTTTGAGCCTATGGCTCTCGCTGCTTAGTTTATAGCGGCTCGTCAACCCGGTGATTTCCCCGACACCGGCGCGACGTCATGTTAGGGGAATGCTCCTGCGCACGTAATCGGTATGGCGCAGGCTAAGACCGAACCGGTTAGGACGCCGCGAGCGTGTCGCTGCGCGCAAAGCGTCCGAGGCAAAACCAGCGACTGAGCTTGGAGATGCCAATCAGGGGGCTTTCGTGGACCGGAGTTCGATTCTCCGCGCCTCCACCATAAGTAACAGGCAGGTAGATATTCGTATCTACCTGCCTTTTTATTTCTAGTCCGTACCGCGGAGAATCGAACTCTATGCAGGGCGCGGGCGTAAAGAAAACGCGTAAGCGTTTTTAGCCCGCGGGCGAGGACGCCGGAAGGCGGCCGAAGCCGGTGCGGGTTTGCGAAGCAAATACGCGGATTCTCCGCGCAAAGCTTCAACCCCATATAGATGCGATGTTATCGAATCTCAGCCTGCCGTGCGCCGCATCAACGGCATCCCAAACCCGCGGAGAATCGAACTCTATGCAGGGCGCGGGCGTAAAGAAAACGCGTAAGCGTTTTTAGCCCGCGGGCGAGGACGCCGGAAGGCGGCCGAAGCCGGTGCGGGTTTGCGAAGCAAATACGCGGATTCTCCGCGCAATGCCCCAGCCAGATATCGATGCGATGCGGATCGGGGGTCTTGCCCTGGCCTCGACCCATCAACGGATCCCCCAACCCGCAGAGAATCGGACTCTATGCAGGGCGTGAGCGTTAGGAAAACGTCGCGGCAGCGCAGGGTGGGATGCGCTTTCCTAACGGTCGTCCAACGGAAAGTGTGTCCCAGATTATCGGCTCAGAATGGGATGCATTTTCCGGATGAATTGTTGGCGGAAAGTTCATCCCGGAATCCGCGCTCAGAACGGGTCGCGCTTTCCCAACGGCGGTCCAAGCGGAAAGCGCATCCCGTAATCCCGCCTCAAACTGGGACGCACTTTCCGCTGCACCTGCCGCCTCGAAAAACCTGCGCGCCCTCCATTCCAAAACTGGGTAGAAGAAAGCCAAAACGCAATCGCAGGAGGTCAATATGACTGCAGAAGATAAGGCAAAGAACGCCGGCAAGGTCGCGCTCGTCTTGGAGGGTGGCAGTTTTCGTGGGCAGTTTACCGCCGGCGTGCTCGACGTTCTCATGGAGGCCGGTGTCGAAATTCCGGCGGTGTACGGCGTCTCGGCCGGTGCGCTCAACGGCGTCAACTACAAGTCGCACCAGATCGGCCGCACCAACCGAGTCAATTTGACCTTCTGCAACGACAGCCGCTACATGGGCGCCGCGTCGTTTGCGTCCACGGGTTCCATCGTGGGCTACGACTTTATCTTCAACGACGTCCAGGACCGCCTGGATCCTTTTGATAACGAGACGTTCGACGCGAGCCCCATTGAGATGTACGCCGTCGCGACGGACATGCTCTTTGGAACCGCCACGTACCTCCCGGTCAAAAGCGCCGTGCTCGATCTCGACGCCGTGCGCGCCTCCACCTCGCTGCCGCTGGTGACGCCGCCGGTCGAGATCGACGGGCACAAATACGTCGACGGCGGCGTGGCCGATTCGGTTCCTATCGAGCATGTGCTCGAGGAGGCGGGCTTCGACCGTGCGGTCGTCATCGTCACCCAGGACCGCTCGTACGAGAAAAAGCCCTACGAGTTTATGCCTGCCGCGCGCGCCCGCTATGCCGACTACCCCTACCTGCTCGAGGCTATCGAGACGCGCCACGACCGCTATAACCTCCAGCGCATGCACCTGTGGAAGTATGAGCGCGAGGGCCGCGCGCTGGTCATCGCTCCGCAAAAGCCGGTCGAGGTCGGCCATGTCGAGCACGATCCGGCAAAGCTTTTGGACCTGTATATCCAGGGCCGTCAGGAGGCAAAGCGCCTGCTCGCGGAAATCCAAGAGTTCGTTGAGCGCTAGCGACGGCGAACCCTTAAAAAATGACAACAGCTAAAGAGTTGGAAAAATCACGGCTCGTGGATGACATGTGCAGAAACTCTGGTCGGAGCCAAAATACCTGTTGACTCGTACGGCGAGCGGGGTAATATGGACGGGTTACTTGCAGAGCCCCGTGAATCTCTGTAACAACACGTACTGTACATGGAGGAGTCTAAGTGATTTCGAAATCGACTCACTACGCCAAGCAGGGCGAGGTCCAGCGCAACTGGGTTCTCGTCGACGCCGATGGTGCTGTCCTGGGCCGTCTTGCCACCCAGATCGCAATGATCCTGCGCGGTAAGAACAAGCCCCAGTTCACGCCCAACAGCGACTGCGGCGACTTCGTTGTCGTCATCAACGCCGATAAGGTCCAGCTTACCGGTAACAAGGCCGACACGAAGACCTATTATCGCCACAGCGGCTACAACGGCGGCCTCAAGGCTGAGAGCTTCCGCCAGGCTATGGAGAAGCACCCGGAGAAGGTCATCGAGCGCGCCGTTCGCGGTATGCTGCCCAAGACCACCCTCGGCCGTGCCCAGATGACCAAGCTTAAGGTCTACGCTGGTGCCGAGCATCCGCATGCTGCCCAGAACCCCACGAAGATTGAGCTGGAGGCTTAAAGATGGCTGAGAACACCGTTGTCTACCAGGGTACCGGCCGTCGTAAGAACGCCGTCGCCCGCGTCCGTCTCGTCCCCGGCACCGGCAAGGTGACCATCAACAAGCGTGACGCCGAGCAGTATTTCGGCCGTCATCAGCTCGTTGAGAACGCCCTTGCTCCCTTCAAGGTGACCGACACCGCCGGTCAGTTCGACGTTATCGCTCTGTGCGATGGCGGCGGCATCTCCGGTCAGTCCGGCGCTCTGCGTCTGGGCATCGCTCGCGCTCTTCTGAACGCTGGCGACTACCGTGCTGACCTCAAGAAGGCCGGTTTCCTTACGCGCGATGCTCGCGTGGTCGAGCGCAAGAAGTACGGCCTCAAGAAGGCCCGCCGCGCTCCCCAGTTCTCCAAGCGCTAAGGTTTTATCTCCTTTCGAGATACAATGTACAAGCGGGGCCTGCCGATTCCTCGGCGGGTCCCGCTTTTCTTTTTCGACTAGGGTGGGCGGTTGTATATCGCCTGCTAGGGAAGGAGCGATCCTATGCCCCAGAACATCTTCGGTACCGACGGCGTCCGTGGCGTCGCCAATGCCGACCTCTCGTGCGACCTCGCGTTTCGCCTGGGCCGCGCGGCGACCAAGTTCCTTGGCCCGGACATCTGCATCGGCCGCGACACGCGTCTTTCGGGTACCATGCTCGAGAGTGCTCTGACCGCTGGCATTATGGCAGAGGGCGGCCGTCCGCATTGCTGCGGCGTTATCCCTACGCCGGCCGTGGCGCTGCTCACCGTCCAAAACGAGCTCGACGGCGGCATCGTCATCTCTGCTTCGCATAATCCGCCGGAGTTCAACGGCATCAAGTTCTTTAGCCGCAAGGGCATGAAGCTTCCCGATGCTGTCGAGGAAGAGATCAGCGCCTGGGTCATGTCCGAGGAGGCCATGGCTGCCGACACGCTGCCGACCGGCGCCGGTGTGGGTCACATCATCAAGATGAAAGACGCCCGCAAGGCCTATGTCGATCATGCCATCAGCACGCTCGACGGCCTTAAGCTCGATGGCCTGGTTGTTGCCGTCGACTGCGGCCACGGTGCTTCCTGCCAGACCACGCCCGCTGCGCTGCAGCGCCTGGGCGCCACGGTCCATGCCATCAACACCGATTACTGCGGCACCGACATTAACGTTGAGTGCGGCTCCACTCACCTTGAGCCCCTGCGCGAGCTCGTGCTGCGCACCCACGCCGATATCGGCCTGGCCCACGACGGCGACGCCGACCGCGTGCTGTTCGTCGACGGCGAGGGCAATGAGATCGACGGTGACTACATCCTGGCTATCTGCGGTTCTGACCTCGCCGCCCGCGGCAAGCTCGCCAACTCCGAGATCGTCTCGACCGTCATGTGCAACCTTGGCTTCTCCATCGCTATGAAGGAGCAGGGCTTCGAAATGGTTCAGACCGCCGTGGGTGACCGCTACGTTTTGGAGCGCATGCTCGCGGATGGCGCCGTCATCGGCGGCGAACAGTCCGGCCACATCATCTTCCTGGAGCACAACACCACCGGTGACGGCCTGGTGACGGCTCTGCAGCTGCTGGCCGTGCTCAAGCGCACCGGTCGTACCCTCACCGATCTTGCCGGCATCATGAAGAAGTACCCGCAGGTACTCGTCAACGTGCATTCCGACAACAAGGCCGGCCTGGACGATTGCCAGCCCATTTGGGACGCCGTCGCTGCCGCCGAGAAGGAGCTTGACGGCCGCGGCCGCATTCTGGTGCGCCCGAGCGGTACCGAGCCGCTGGTCCGTGTTATGGCCGAGGCGGAGACGCACGAGCTCACTCAGCGTGTTGTCGACGACATCGTCGAGGTTGTCAAGCGCGAACTTCCCTAATGGTCAAAAACGGGTGCCAAGTGGTAAACTGTTAAAGCTATTTTGATTGATTGGTATGTCCGAGGGGGAGCATGTTCACTAAAGTCCTAAGGTCTTTTGGTATGCGTGGACGAGTTCTTACGCTGGATGCTCCCATCTCGGGCGACGTCATTCCGTTGTCCGAGGTCAATGACCAGACATTTGCCACCGGCCTTTTGGGCCAGGGCGTGGCGATTCAGCCTACCGGCACGCGTGTGATTGCGCCGGCAGACGCCAAGGTCGAGGCCATTTTTCCCACGGGTCACGCCGTTGCGCTCAACACGGTCGATGGCCTAGACGTGCTCATCCACGTTGGTTTGGACACTGTTCAGCTTGAGGGCAAGCATTTTAGCGTGCATGCACAGGTGGGCGATGTCGTCCATAAGGGTGACGTGCTCATCGAGTTCGATCGCGAGGCAATTGCTGCCGAGGGCTACGATGTGACGGTCCCCATCTTGGTGTGCAACTCCGTTGAGTTCTCGAGTATCAAGGGCTCCGTTGGTGCGCATGTCGAAGAGATGGACCAGCTCATCGTTGCTCGCGAGCGCTAGCAAGTGCACGTGGCCATTAGCCTACAATTCAAACACGTTTATGGAGGGCGCCCTTGAAAGAGGGCGCCCTCCGTGGCAAGATGGGATTTGTCCGAAGCTAAACGGCTTTGGGTCACCGTGGACGGGCAGGGGCCTCGACGCGGCTAGACACGAGACACATACATTACGCGACCTCGCCCTGGTGGCCGCACACGTTGGTTGCGGCCGACGCGGGCCGCGGGCAAGTGCTTGTAAGGGGAGCCTTGCCTCTCTTGTACGAGAAAGGACGCGTAATGAAGATCATTAAAGCTAAAGACTACGAGGATATGAGCCGCAAGGCCGCCAATATCATCTCGGCGCAGGTTATCCTCAAGCCCGATTGCGTGCTGGGTCTTGCCACCGGCTCCACCCCGATCGGTGCCTACAAGCAGCTCGCTGCTTGGTACGAGAAGGGCGACGTCGACTTTGCCGAGGTCAGCACCTACAACCTGGACGAGTATCGCGGCCTTTCGCACGACGATCCCCAGAGCTATCACTACTTCATGCGTGAGAACTTCTTCGATCACATCAACATCGACCTGAACAACACGCATGTGCCCGACGGTTCCAACCCCGACGCCGCCGCTGCCTGCTCTGAGTACGACAAGATCGTCGCCGCCGCCGGTTACCCGGATCTGCAGCTGCTCGGCATTGGCAACAACGGCCACATCGGTTTCAACGAGCCCGATGACCACTTCTCCAAGGGCACGCACTGCGTCGACCTCACCGAGAGCACCATTCAGGCCAACAGCCGCCTGTTCGACAGCATCGACGATGTTCCCCGTCAGGCCTACACCATGGGTACCCAGACCATCATGTATGCCCGCATGATCCTAGTCGTCGCCAACGGCGAGGCCAAGGCTCAGGCCGTGCATGACATGTGCTATGGTCCGGTTACGCCCGCGTGCCCGGCTTCGATTCTGCAGCTGCACACCAACTGCGTTGTCGTTGCCGACGAGGCCGCCCTTTCGCTCTGCGAGTAGCGCGAATCCTGCA
>CAUBMI010000083.1 GCA_958436995.1 uncultured Collinsella sp. | reverse complement strand
CCCTTGACAGTGGATTGGGTCATATGAGCGAGCGGGCCGCATTTGAGGCAAGGTGACGTGAAACGAAAGGGCGCTGACCTTCTGGTCGCGCCCTTGAAGTTGAACGTCAGATTGTCCAGATGCGGCTCGCGTAACTAAATACGCTCTGCGATCTCGTGGATCAGATAGTTGGTCTTTTCCCAGCCCAGGCACGGGTCGGTGATCGACTTGCCAAAGACGCCGCCGTCAACCGGCTGGTTGCCGTCCTCAAGGTAGGACTCGATCATAAAGCCCTTGACCAGCTTGGAGATGGATTCGTTGCGGCGGCAGCTGTCGAGCACCTCCTTGCAAATACGATACTGCTCCAGCGGACGCTTGCCCGAGTTGTCATGGTTGCAGTCGATGACCGCCGCTGGGTTGGCGTAGCCGGCGTGCTCGGTGTAGCGCTCGGCCAGGCGCTCGAGGTGCTCGTAGTGGTAGTTGGGGTAGGTGCGCCCATCGAGGCCGATGTAGCCGCGCATGACGGCGTGCGCGAGCGGGTTGCCATCGCACTCGACCTCCCAGTTGCGGAAGATAAAGCTCTGGTGCGCCTGGGCGGCGTAAATGGAGTTGAGCATGACAGTGGTGGAACCAGCGGTGGGGTTCTTCATGCCCACGGGCACCGAAATGCCGCTCGACACCAGGCGATGCTCCTGGTTTTCGACCGAGCGCGCGCCCACGGCAACGTAGCTCAGTAGGTCAACGAGGTACTGGTAATTGGAGGGGTAGAGCATCTCGTCGGCGGTGAAGAAGCCGGTCTCCTCGATGACGCGCAGGTGCATGTGACGGATTGCTTTGACGCCTTCGAGCAGGTCATCGGGCGCCTCGGGGTCGGGGTTGTGCAGCAGGCCCTTGTAGCCAGTGCCCTTGGTGCGCGGCTTGTTGGTGTAGACGCGCGGAATGATGATGAGCCTGTCCTTGACCTCTTCAGCGACCTTGGCCAGTCGGTTCATGTACTCAAGCACCGAGTCCTCGCGGTCGGCAGAGCACGGGCCAATGATGAGCACCTTGCGAGCGTCCTCGCCGGTAAAGACCTTGGCGACCTCGGCGTCGAATGCCTGCTTTTTGGCAGTAAGCTCGGCGGAAAGCGGCATTTCCTCGCGGATCTCCATGGGGATCGGCAGCCTGCGTTTGAAATCCATGGCCATAGGGGCCTCCTCAATCTATAGAAAGAGCAATAAGCGTATTGTCGAGTGCTCGGCATTATCCGCTGTCGCACGCTAAAGTGCAAGCGAAACCTGCCGAAATGGGACAGGTTTATTTTGGTCGGTTTTATCTGGGGAAATGTCGGCACTCGCCGGAAGGGGGGGCCGGCGTACGACATGCTGGAGCAAGTTGGATCTTCTGCGGCATACCCCGTGGACAAAAAATGGCAAATATGAGTACTGTTGCTAGCTAAATATCATATCGACCTTATAAGATATTAGACACAACAGTAAATATGTTCATTAACATTGGCACGCAGAAGCATGCTACCGGGCGTTTTGATCAATTTGAAGGCATATCTAGGCCGCAAAGACGTCGTTTGGGGCAGTTTTGGCTGTTACTAAAAAGGTGACAGTACTCATATTTGCCATTTTTTGTCCACGGGGTCTGGATGGCGCCGTCAATCAGGTCTCAGGGGAGGCGCTTCGAGGCCCAAAGGACACAAAACGGGGGCGCAGGTTCATTCTGCGCCCCCGTTTTTTGGTATTGCTGCTGTTTGCCGCCGAATCTATGCTGCTTCGTCGAACTGCGAGTTATACAGGTCGGCGTAGAAGCCGCCTTGGGCGAGCAGCTCGTCGTGCGTGCCCTTCTCGACGATGTCGCCGTCGCGGATCACCAGGATGACGTCGGCGTTTCGGATCGTGGACAGGCGATGCGCGATGACAAAGCTGGTGCGGCCCTGCATCAGCGCATCCATGGCGCGCTGAATGAGCTCCTCGGTGCGGGTATCCACGTTGGAGGTCGCCTCGTCCAGAATCAGCGCCGGGCGGTCGGCCAAAATGGCGCGGGCGATGGTCACGAGCTGGCGCTGGCCCTGCGACAGGTTGGTGCCTTCCTCGTTGATCATAAAGTCGTAGCCGCCGGCGAGCGTATGGATAAAGTGATCGCAGCGTGCGGCGCGTGCAGCGGCCTCAACCTCGGCGTCGGTCGCATCGGGGCGTCCGTAGCGGATGTTCTCGCGGATGGTGCCGTTAAACAGCCAGGTATCCTGCAGCACCATGGCAAATTCGCCGCGCAGTGCCGCGCGGTCCCAGTCACGCACGTCAATGCCCTCGACGCGCAGCGAGCCGCCGTCCACATCGTAGAAGCGCTGCAGCAGCTTGATGAGCGTGGTCTTGCC
This sequence comes from uncultured Collinsella sp., assembly GCA_958436995.1. Classification (GTDB taxonomy): domain Bacteria; phylum Actinomycetota; class Coriobacteriia; order Coriobacteriales; family Coriobacteriaceae; genus Collinsella. The sequence goes on along the minus strand of CAUBMI010000083.1, from coordinate 4,077 downwards.
GGCGCCGGTGGGGCCGACGATGGCGATGGTCTGGCCGGGCTGCGCCTCGCAGCTAAAGTCGTGGATGATGGTCTTGTCGGGCGTGTAGCCAAACTTGACATGGTCAAACTCCACGTGGCCGGGGCGCTTCTCGGGGGTCTGCGCGTCGGCCTTCTGCTCCTCCTCGGGCGCGGCCAAGAACTCAAAGACACGCTCGGTGGCGGCGGCCATCGACTGCATCGTGTTGCTCACATTGCCCAGCTGCTGCACGGGTTGCGTAAAGTTGCGCACATACTGGATAAAGCTCTGGATGTCACCGGGCGTGGCATTGCCGGTCAGTGCGAGCTGTGCGCCCACCACGACAACGCCAACGTATCCCATATTGCCCACCAAGCTCATAAGCGGCATCATCAGGCCCGACAGGAACTGCGAGCGCCAGCCGCTAATAAAGAGGCGGTCGTTTTGGCGGTCGAACTCCTCGATCGAGGCCTCGGCGCGGTCGAACACCTGAATGACGTTTTGGCCGGCAAAGTCCTCCTCGATTATGCCATTGACGGTGCCCAGGACCTGCTGCTGCTCGCGGAAGTACGGCTGCGAGAAGTGAATCATCACAGCCAGGATAATCGCAGCAGCCGGCAGCGTGAGCACGGTGACGCCGGTGAGCGGCAGGCTGATCGACAGCATCATGACAAGCACGCCGATAATCTGCGTGATGGACGTGATGAGCTGCGTGACACTCTGGTTGAGCGACTGGCCGAGCGTATCGACGTCGTTGGTGATGCGGCTGAGCACGTCACCCTTGCTGTGGCCGTTGAAGTAGCTCATCGGCACGACGGCGATCTTGGTGGCGATTTCCTTGCGCATGCGGTAACAGATCTTTTGTGTGACGCCGGTCATGAGCCAGCCTTGGATCAAGCTGCAGGCAGAGCTCGCCAGGTACAGGCAGAGCAAAAAGCCGAGCGTCTTGGCGATCCAGGTAAAGTCGACATCGCCGGTGCCGTTGACCTTGGCAACCAGGCCCTCGAACAGTTTGGTGGTGACCTGGCCGAGCACCTTGGGCCCCACAATGTTAAAGATGACCGAGCACACGGCAAAGGCGACGGCGGCAAACACGGCAATCTTGTGCTGGCCGATATAGCCGAGCAGCTGCCTCATGGTGCCCTTAAAGTCCTTGGCCTTTTCGCCGCGGCCCATGCCACCCATGCGGCCCATGGGACCGCGCCGGCGGGTGGGCTTGGGAATCTGAGTCTTGGTCTCGTCTGCCATTAGCGCTCGCCTCCTTCCATGACGGCTGCAATCTCTTCTTGGGTAAGTCCCAGCTCCTCGGCGGAAAGCTGTGACTGTGCAATCTCCAGGTACGCCGGGCAGTTGTGCAGCAGCTCCTCGTGCGTGCCGGTGCCCACCACGTGGCCGTCGTCGAGCACGATGATCTGGTCGGCATGCATGATGGTCGCGATGCGTTGGGCCACGACCACGAGTGCGGCGTCGGTGACGTTTTTGGCGAGCTCCTCGCGCAGGCGCGCGTCGGTCTTGTAGTCGAGCGCGCTAAACGAATCATCGAAAACCACGACCTCGGGCTTCTTGGCCAAGGCGCGGGCGATGGCCAGGCGCTGACGCTGACCGCCCGAGACATTGGAGCCGCCCTGGCTGATGGGGGAGTCGTAGCCGCCCTCGCGCTCGGCGATAAAGTCCTCGGCTTGTGCGATGCGCGCGGCCTGGTGCATGTCATCATCGCTTACCATGTCGCCGGCAAACTTGAGGTTGCTCTCGACGGTGCCCGAGAACAGGCGACCTTGCTGCGGAATATAACCGATGCGGCGGCGCAGCTCAGAGAGGGTCATGTCGCGCACGTCGATGCCGTCGAGCGAAATGCTGCCGCCCGTGACGTCGTACAGGCGCGGAATCAGCTGCACGAGCGTGGACTTGCCCGAGCCCGTGGAGCCAATGATGCCGAGCATCTGGCCGGCGTGCGTGGTGAAGTTCACACCGCTGATGACATCGGCGCGGGCATCGGGGTACTGGAAGCTCACGTCGCGGAAGGTGAGCTCACCGCGCGGCGCGCTGGCTGCGGGCAGTTTGGGCGAGGCAGGGTCGTTGATGCTCGTGGGGCAGGTGATGACCTCTTCCACGCGCTCGGCTGCGACCTCGGCGCGGGGCAGGATGACCGAAACCATGGTGAGGATCATAAACGCCATGACGATCTGCATGGTGTAGGAGATAAACGCCATCATATTGCCGACCTGCATCACGCCGTCGGACACGCCCTGGGCGCCAAACCAGACGATAAGCACGGTGATGCAGTTCATGACGAGCATCATGAGCGGCATCATAAAGCTCATGGCGCGGTTGGTGTAGAGCTGCGTGGTCATCAGGTCGAGGGACGCCTGGTCAAAGCGCTCGAGCTCATGCTCCTCGCGGTTGAACGAGCGGATGGGCATAAGACCGTCGAGCAGCTCGCGGGCGGTAAGGTTCACGCGGTCCACAAAGCTCTGCATCTTTTTGAACTTGGGCATGGTGAGGCCCATGAGCACGCCGACGACGGCCGAGACCGCGATGATGGCCACGGCGATGGTCCACTCCAGGCCGGTGTGGTTGGCCAGGACGCGCATGACGGCGACGATGCCCATGACGGGCGCCATGAGGCACATGCGGATAAACAGGGTTGCGGCCATCTGAATCTGCTGAATGTCGTTGGTGCAGCGGGTGATGAGCGAGGCCTGGCTAAACTTGCCCACCTCGGCCGGCGAGAAGTGCATAACCTTGTTGAAGGTCTCGCGGCGCAGGTCGCGGGCGATGGAACAGGCGGTGCGCGAGGCCACGGCACCGGTCAGGATGGTGGCGACGAGCGACACGAGGCACAGACCAAACATCGTGGTCGCCATGCGGCTCAGGTAGGCGTTCTGCACGTCAGCGGGGTCGATGCCCTGCGCCTTGTACTCGTCCTGTACATAGCTCACGGCGCGCTGGGTCACGATGGAGCCCGACATGGAGCCCATTTTGTCCGCCATTTGGTTGGCGCCCTCGACGAGCTTGCTTTGGTCTACCAGACCGCCCTCGACACCCAGGCGCAGGCTCTTCATGGTGATCTTACCGCCGTCGGCATCAATCTGCTTTTGCATGTTCTGCGCCGCTGCGGCCTTCTGCTGCATCTCGGCGAGCTGCTCGGGCGTCATCGCTGCCATTTGCTCGGGGGTGGGCATGGCCTGGGCAGCGTTACTGTCTTTCTCGCTGGACGAGCCCATCATGTCGCCCATGGAGTTGGCGTCAATGCCCTGGTTGAGCGAAAGAACGACAGTCTCGGGCAGGCTCATAATGTCGGCAATCTTGCCTCCATCGGCACGCTCTTCCTCGGTGCCCTTGTACGTTCGAATGCCGTTTTTGTCAGCCTTGCTAAACACGGCCTCCACTGCCTTGACGTCCTTGGCGCTCATAAAGAGTTCGAGGTCGTCGAGCGATTCGGCGCGGATGGTGTCGGGCACGGGCGAGGCGATGCCGCCTTGCTGCACGCCCACGTCGACGATGTCACTCATATACGTAGGTAGCGCTAGGTCGGCATTGCAGCTGATTACGATAAGTACGATAGCCGTGAGTAGCGCCAGGATATGCTTTTTAAAGAGCTTGAGAATCCTCACTCGGCATCTCTCCTTTCTTGATTGCGATCGATAATTTCGTTGGCACGCCTTAGGAGGCGCACCATCTCTTGGGTATCTGTTTCGCCGAGCTGCTCGAGGAAGGCCGCGGTGCGTTTCTCGAATTCCCGACGTTTGATTTCGAGATCTTGTCGGCCTTTGTCGGTCACCGTGACGTGTACGCGACGACGATCGGTCTTTGAGTGCTCGCGCTCGACCCAGCCCTTGGTTTCGAGGGCGCGCAGGATGTTGGCGATGCGGGCGCTCGAGACCCAGGCGCGATTTGCGAGTTCGCTCGGCGTGAGCGAACCGCCAGCGAGCATGAGAGCGCGCATGACAGCCATCTCGCCGCCGAGAGCTTTGTCCGCAAAGCGCGAAATGCGCTGATGCATGCTGCCAAACTCAGTTAAGAGCTGACGCCCAAGCTCATGGAAATCGGTATCTTCCACCGAAAACCCCTAACACTAGA
>CAUBMI010000082.1 GCA_958436995.1 uncultured Collinsella sp. | reverse complement strand
GGGGGGGGGGGGGGGGTCCCGCCGCCGGGGGCGCGGGCTTTATGCCCCCCCCCCGGGCCGCAACCCCGGTCGTCGGCAACCACAAGATCGCCGCGGCCGCCGTTGGCAAAGAAAGCGCCCGGCCTCATCGCGGCGAAGAACTCGGCGTTCGCTAGGCCGCGGGTCTCGGGTGTGCTTGGCATAAAGGATGCGACGACGTCTGCCTCGGCCAGGCGCTCGGGCAGGGCATCCATGCCGTCCATGTCCTCAAACACGATGGGGTAGACGAGCGGATGACGCTTGATGCCGCGGACGTGCGCGCCCATGCTGCGGCAGAGCGTGGCAAAGTGGCCGCCAATGTCGCCCGCGCCCAGCACCAGCACGTTGGCGTTTTTGAGCGAGGTAACCGGCCCCAAATCCTCCCAGCGATGCTCGCGCTGCAAGTCGTGATAGCCGGGCAGGCGCTTCATCATGGAAAGGGTCATGGCAAACATGTGCTCGCTTACGGCCTGGCCATAGGCACCCACCGAGCAAGACAGTTTGGCGTCGGCCGGCACGGTGCCGGCGGCAAGGTAGTCGTCATAGCCGGCGGTCTGCAATTGCAACAGCTGGAGATGCTCGCATGCCGTGAGCATGTCAGGGTCGATGTTGCCCAAGATCACGTCCGCACCGGCGACCTGCTCGCGCGTGGCGGCGTCGGAGCTCGTGTAGATAAAGTCCTCGCCCGGAGCGCTCGATTCAAGAATTGCGCGATGGCGGTCGTTGACGGGCAGCAAAACCAAGATGTTCACAAGCAGTCCTCTCCGCTCGACCTGCCAAAAGGGGGCAGGTTAATTTTGGCGGGTTTTATCAGGCAAAATGTTCAAATAAAACGCCGGATGCAAGACGAGCGTGCCCGTCAGCATCCGACGCATCTACAGCTACCAGCTGAGCAGTTCGTAGCCGTCCTCGGTCACCACGAGCTGTACCTCGCACTGGGCCGAATCGCTGCCGTCCTTGGTGCGCACGCACCAGCCGTCACCCTTGCTGATCTTGATGTCGGGCGCTCCGGCGTTGACCATGGGCTCGATGGTAAAGACCATGCCCGGGGCCATGATGGTGTCCACATCGGGCGCCTCGGTGGTAAAGCCCACAAACGGGTCCTCGTGGAACTCCTTACCGATGCCGTGTCCGCCGTACTCGCGCACCACGCTAAAACCGGCATCCTCGACGGTCTTTTGCACGGCCTCGGCCATAACGGACAGTGGCAGCCATGGCTTGACGGCCGCCAGACCCGCTTCCACGCTGGCGCGGGTGACATCGACCAGGCGCTGGCGCTCGGCCGAGACCTCGCCGATGCAGAACATGCGGCTCGAGTCGCTAAAGTAGCCGTCTAGGATCGTGGAACAGTCCACGTTGATGATGTCGCCCTCGTGCAGCACGTCCGTATCGCAGGGAATGCCGTGGCAGACCACATCATTGATCGAGGTGCACACGCTCTTGGGGTAGCCCTCGTAGTTGAGGTCGGCCGGCGTGCCACCGTGCTCGACGGTGTAGTCGTAGATCATCTGGTCGATCTGGTTGGTGGTCATGCCTGCGGCGATGTGATCGCCCACATAATCGAGCACGCCCACGTTGATGGCTGCCGAGCGCTTGATGCCCTCGATATCGGCGGGAGTCTTGTAGAGCGTGCGAGGCAGAACCTCCCAGCCTTCTTCCCACAAGCGCTCGAGGCGCTCATCAAAGGCGCTATGGCATTTCTTGTATTTCTTGCCGCTGCCGCACCAGCAAGCGTCGTTGCGGCCGGGCACGGGTCCTTTGTCATACATGGCTAACTTCCTTTCATTCGCAGCTAGTATAGCCCACCCACGCGGCCATAAAAGTTGCGGTGATATAGTTCCGATTTAAGCGGTTTAACAGCACAAATAGGAACTATATCACCGCAACTGATGGGGCGGGATGGCGGGCACTAGCTGCTGCGTGGTTTTGCTAGTAGCTCACCTGGCAGGGAATACCGAGGGCGCGCACGCGCGCGGCAATGGCGTCGAGTACCTCGGGCACTGCTTTGGCAAGGCCGGCGATCGGTGTTTCGCGCGCCACCGTGTAGATGGTCGCCTCCTGCGGGCGAATGCGCTCAAGCGCCGCGAGCCAGGGGGCAACGTACTCCTCGCCGGTGTTGTCGATGGGCTTGCCCCGGTACTCACCGCTCAAAAACATCGTCTGGATAATAACGTGACCGTTAAAGCTTGCGAACGTCTCAATCTGGTGCTTGACGTCGTAGGGGCCAACGGGCTGGTCGAGCAGCTGGATAAACGCCGGGTCGACGGTATCGAGCTTAAGAATGTTGTCGTCGACCATCATGAGCGCGTCGTGCACCTCGGGGCGGTCGGCGCGTGTGCCGTTGGAGAGCACGGCGATCTTGGAGTTTGGGGCAAGCTCGTCGCGCAGCGCGACGGCGCCGGCGATGGCCTGCGGAAACTCCGGCGCGGCGGTGGGCTCGCCGTTGCCTGCGAAGGTGATCACATCGGGGAGCTCGCCCTCGGCTGCCATCTCGCGCAGCTTTGCCTCGAGCGCGTCGAGTACCACGGCAGCTGTGTTATACGGCTCGTGGCAGGGGCGCTCGGCGTTGAGGCCGTTCTCGCAGTAGATGCAGTCGAACGTGCAGATTTTGCCGCTGGCCGGCATCATGTTGACGCCGAGCGAGAGACCAAGGCGACGGCTGCGAACGGGCCCAAAGATGGGGCTGGCATTCAAAAACGTAGACATAGGCATATGCTCCTCAAGACAATTGTGCCTAAGCATAGCATCGGCTCCAAAGCGAGGTGCGGGCTCTTGCTTTACAAGTTTCGTTTTTTCACGTCGCTCATGATGCCGTGCCATGAAAAGCCTCGGGTCGGGTACAGTTAATCTGTTAACAAGTCGTAAGGCAATGCGGGACCATTCGGCCGTACTGACGTGCAATTGGATGGGCATTGATGATGGGGGCACAACATGGATTTTACGGTCGAGAATGCGGGCACCACGATTGCCTGTCGCGAATATGCCGGCCCGGATGTGTCGCCTGATACTCCTGCCTTGGTGTGCGTGCACGGCGCTTGTGTTGACGGCACATTTTTCGACGGCATCGCTTGTGAGCTCAGCCGCAACTACCGCGTAATTGCCTACGACCGCCGCGGCTGTGGTGGCAGCAGCGAAGCGGCAGACGGCAGCTATGATCTTGCCGCTCAGGCCGCCGACCTGCAGGCCGTGATCGAACACGTTGGCGCTCCGACAAATGTGCTTGCGCACAGCGCCGGTACGTTGGTGGCGCTGGAGCTTCTTCGCACTGAACCCCATCTCGTCGCCCGTGCGATTCTGCATGAGCCGGCTGTGTCGGCCGAAGGTGTCGGCATGGGCGCAGCCCCGGTTTTGCTCGATATGGTTGCGGCTGGAAAGGTTTCAAGGGCGCTCCGGCTTTTCTTGGGAGCCCTCGGCGACTTGGACCCCGAGGCTCCTGGAACGACCGAAGCGGAAGCCAAGCATGCCCTGCGCAACGGCCGCAGTTTCATGGCAAACGAATACGGGATTACTATGACCTGCGTTCCCGATTGGGATAGCGTTCGCGCGTCAAAAACGGTGGCCGCCGTGCTCCTGGGCGAGCTCTCGATTGGCACGCCCCGCGAGGCTGGCACGCGAGCGGCTGCCGAATATCTCGATTGCCCTCTCGTGACGATCCCCGGCGCGCACAACGGCCTGCGCGATCGCCCGGCAGCGGCTGCCCGGGCTGTCTGTGGCATCCTGGGGCTCTAACACCCGCAATGGCCAAAGCAGGCTTCACCCGCAAACGTTTCGGCTGTGTTAACAAATGTGCTCAAAACCTCACGTCTGCGACTTCAATCGCGCCGCCTGTCAACTCATAAAAATGTAACAGCATTCACGTACTTACCTGCATCGACAAGGTGTTAACCTTGTAGCATTTGGAACCCACCGCTACCATGCGAAACTATCGAAAGGGCCCCATATGCTCAATAATCACGAGGTCAATCTAACCGACGAGGAGGCCGCCGCTGAGGTCGCCCGCGTCGCGAAGACCTACCCCGTGGTGCGTTTGCTGTCGGCCGATCAGATTAAGAGCGAGCCTAACTGCTTGCTCGCCGGCGATCGCTGCCCTTGTCTGCGTCAGTCGAGTCTTGAGGCTTTGGCAGACTCCGATGAGGTGTCGGAGCAACTGCTCAATGATGGCACTGAGTACCGCGCCCGTCTACGCCCTCTGAAGGTCGAGGGCGAGCCTCACGTCTTGCTGATGGTGCGTCCGATTGATGAGCAAGAGGCCGCGGAAGAGGACCTTGTCTACACCGACGTGCTGACGAGCGTGCGCAATCGCCGATATTACGAGGAAAAGCTTCGCAGCGCCCGCATGAATGCCGGCGTTGCGATGATCGACGTTGATGATTTTAGGGCCTTCAACGATACGTGTGGCCGTCATGCCGGCGACCTTGCGCTCGGTGCTGTGGCGACAGCCATACGCAGCGGAATCCGTTCGACTGACGAGCTTGTGCGCTATGGCTGCGACAAGTTTGTGGTTGTCATGCCCAATATTCCCTCCGATGACTTCACCCGTCGCCTGCATCAGGTGTCCGATGCCGTTCATTCCACGATTATTCCGGGCCATGAGTACGTGAGCTTGACGGCATGTGTTGGTGGCGTTCGCATTCATGGCGAGACGGTCGATGAGGGCGTTGGCCGCGCTGCTCAGTTACTGAGCCGCGCTAAGGCAAAAGCCGGTACGGTCGTGACCGATGCCGATTCCATCGAGGCCTTCCAAAGCGAAAAGCCTTTGGTGCTTATCGCCGATGACTCCGAGATGAACCGAGCCATTCTCAGCGAGATGCTCAAGGACGAGTATTGCATCCTCGAGGCCGATAACGGTCGTGCGGCGCTCGACATGGTCGACCGCTATGGCGATGAGTTGTCGCTCGTGCTGCTGGACATTGTGATGCCGGGCATAAGCGGCTTTGAGGTGCTGGCCGATCTGTCGCGCCGATCGGGTATCGATAATCTGCCTGTCATCATGATTTCGAGCGAAGATTCCGATGATGCGGTTCTGCGCGCGTACGAGCTGGGCGCCTCAGACTATATCAACCGCCCGTTTGACTCCCGTGTCGTGCGCCGCCGCGTAAGCAACACCATCCGCCTGTACGCCAAACAGCGCCGCCTGACGAACCTGCTGTCCCAACAGTACAACGAGCGCGTCAAGAACAGTCGCATGCTCATCGACATCATGGCCGGCGTCATGGAGCTTCGCAACGGCGAGAGCGGTAGGCACGTTACGAACATCGAAAAGCTGACCGAGCTGCTGCTTGGCTATCTGGTCCAGCGTAGCGGCACGATCTCCCTCGACAATGAGGAACGCTCCACGATCGCCCTGGCTTCGGCGCTGCACGATATCGGCAAGATGTCGATTGACGATGCGATCCTCAACAAGCCCGGGCGCCTCACGCCCGAGGAATTCGAGATTATGAAGACGCATACCACGATTGGCGCCAACATGCTGCTCGAGCTGGGCAGCCATCACGCCGGCAATGCGCTTATGGAATATGCGTACCAGATTGCGCGTTGGCATCACGAGCGCTGGGACGGCAAGGGTTATCCCGATGGCCTTAAGGGCGACGAAATTCCCATCGCCGCGCAGGTGGTTTCGGTGGCTGACGTGTACGATGCACTGACGAGCGTGCGCGTGTACAAGGACGCTATCCCGCACGAGGAGGCGATCCAGATGATCCTGGACGGTAAGTGCGGCACCTTTAACCCGCTGCTGCTCGATTGCCTGCTCGAGGTGCAAGACCAAATTGCCGAGACGTTGGCACGCCCCGCCGACGTCGTCGCGTTTCCCACGATTTAGTTTGACCAAAGGAGTTTTTAATCCATGATTTCCATGCGTGAGGCGTATGAGAAGATCGGCGCTAATTATGACGACGCGTGCGCTCGGCTGATGGGCGGGGAAATGCTTGCCCGCTTTGCCCTCAAGTTTTTGGATGACGAGAGCATGGGCAAGCTGGAGGCCGCCATGGCGGCAGGAGACGCCGAAGGTGCGTTTATGGCAGCGCACACGCTCAAGGGCGTGAGCCAGAACCTGGGATTCGATAATCTGTACGAGCCGGCGGTTGTGGTGACCGAAGCGCTGCGCGGCGCCGATGCCGTTGACGGCGCTCGCGAGGGAATGCATGCGCTGCAGCAGCAATATGCGGCAACGATGTCGGCCTTGCGCGAGGCGGCCGAGTAAGAGCTCGCGAGCTTTGATGACTATGAGAGTTGATAATCTCCCGTTTTAGGCCCGGCGGCGGCCTCAAAGTGGGAGATTGTCCACTCTCGTTCGATACATGTCCAAAAATCCACTCTCACCCCTTCTGATTAGTGAATGGCCCATGCGCACTGGCGGGGCTTTCCGCATGCAATCCATATCGTTGTTCGATAAACTGTTCGAATAACGAT
>CAUBMI010000081.1 GCA_958436995.1 uncultured Collinsella sp. | reverse complement strand
CCCATCACCACCTGCATGATGGCCATCGACCTGTTCCACGGCACGGCCGCCGGGTTCTTTGTCATCGTGGCCTTTATCAGCTACCTAACCGGCGGACACCGCGGCGTGTACCCCGCCCAGCGCATCATCTCGCCCAAGCGCCGCTCGCTTATCGTGGACGAGGGCGGAACGGTGGCAGAGGCTATCGAGCGCCACAACGACCTGATAGAGTAGACGTAAGTAATCGCCGTGCAGCCACAATCGGGGGCAATTCGACCCGAGCGCGACCGCACCGTCATGCCACACGCCGGGAGTCGCCCCATGCACGCAACTGACTTTGGTCGCACGCTCATCATCGCCAATCCTGCCGCCCAGTCGGGCGCCGCGCGCGAGGTTGCCGAGCGTCTGCAACGCTTTTTGGACATGACGGCGCGCGCGTCCCAGTTTGACCTAGTGCTGACCGAGCGCACGGGACATGCCAAGGGGCTTGCCGCGCAGGCTCAGGGATACCGCACCGTTATCGCCCTTGGCGGTGACGGCGTGATCCACGAGGTCGTCAATGGACTCATGGAGCAGGAAGAAACAGTCCGTCCCGCCCTTGCCGTCCTGCCCGTGGGCTCCGGCAACGATTTTGCCCAGACGCTCGGAATCGACGATTTCTCCGGTAAGGATTTTGGCGCGCTGCTCACCTGCGAGCTGCAGCACCAGGATATCGGGCGTATTCGCTCATGGAACCCCGCAAGCGGAAGCGGCGAGGCTTCGGTGGAGTACTACGACCAGACGCTCTCGGTCGGCATCGATGCCGCCATCGGCCTGGGCACCACCGAGTTGCGCAAAAAGACCGGCTTGACGGGTGCTCCACTCTACACCCTCTCGGGACTTGAGCAGTTTGGCCTGCGCTATCGCAACTACCCCATGACAGTCAGCTTTGACGGCGCGCCCGCCGAGCGCGTGAGGGCGATCATCATGGCGATTCAGCTGGGCCCCACGTATGGCTCGGGTTATCGCATCTGCCCCGATGCCGATCCCTGCGACGGCATACTCGACGTCTGCTACGCCTGCGGCCCCGTCCCCCGCGCGGTTGCCCTGCCCATGTTTCTTTCGGCCAAGGACGGCCACCACACCAAGCTGCCGCCGGTTCGTATGCGCCGTTGCTGCCATGCCGAGCTCACCTTCGAGCAGCCCGACTATCCCATCCAAGCCGACGGCGAGCCCGTTGTCGCCTCGCGCATCGAGATCGACGTCATCGGCAGCGCTCTCCAAGTTTGGCACCCTACCCGCTAGCAAGGCCAGTGGAACAAACGACTACTCGTCGCTGCCCGGCTTGCGACGGTTGGCCTTTTTAATGGCGTTGAAGTGCTTGTCATTGAGCCTGCGCTGGCGAGAGCGCTGGGGCACCTTGGTCTTTACGCGTCGGCGCGGTGGACGCCCGCGACGCTCGAGCTCGGCGCGCAGCTTGCGCAGGCAGCTCGCGCGATTTTGGAACTGGCTGCGGCTCTCGCGCGCCGTCACGGTAATCCCTGTGGGCACGTGCTTCATGCGCACCGCCGAGTCCGTCGTGTTCACGCCTTGTCCGCCCGGACCCGTCGCGCGAAACACCTGAACCTCGCAATCGCGCGCCAACTCTTCGGCCGCCATCGCGGCATAGCGCGCATACTCGCGCCATCCCATCTTGTTCTCATCCATATCAACACCTCCCCTCATAAAAAATGTGACAAAGGGAAAGTCCCTTTGTCACATCGCATACCAATCGCTTGTGTTGCGCGCTTAGGCGAAGGTGATCTCGCCGGTATCGCAGTCCATATCGGCGATACGGGCTAGGCTTTCAACGCGGAAGCCGCGCTCGCGGAGCTTATCGCCACCGCCCTGGAAGCCCTTCTCCACCGCAATGCCAATGCCGGATACCTCGGCACCTGCAGCCTCGCAGATCTTGATAAGACCCTCGAGCGCGCAGCCGTTGGCCAAAAAGTCGTCGATGATCAGGACCTTGTCGCCCTCGGACAGGAAGCGCTTGCCGACGATGACCGGGTACTCCTTCTGCTTGGTAAAGGAGTAGATGGTCGTGGCATACTGCTCGCCGTCGAGGTTGATGGACTGTGCCTTCTTGGCAAAGACCACCGGCACGCCGCCAAAATGCTGGGCTGCAATGCAAGCCATGCCAATGCCCGAAGCCTCGATCGTCAGGATCTTGTTGATCTCGACGCCCTCGAACAGACGGGCCCACTCGGCGCCCATGTGGTCGAACAGCTCAACGTCGCATTGGTGGTTGAGGAAGGCATCAACCTTAAGGACGTTACCGGCCTTTACGATGCCGTCATGGCGAATACGATCCTCAAGCTCCTGCATGGCGCAACCCCTTCTCGCGGCAACGATACCGCGCGATTAATAAACGTTGTTCGATAGTCTACCACGGACCGACCCCCGCCCGCCCCACAAGCCGCATCGCACCACAAACCAGTCTTTTTGGGACGGCGCGAATCGTGGCAGACAGCCTCCCAACACGCTAATGGCGGGCGCGCATCTTCACCAAACGCACCATGGCAAGCGCAAAGCCCACAGCGGCCACAGCCATAAGCACGTAGAACACCGAGCGAAAGCCGAATAGGAATACATCCGGACGGCCTGCAACAAAACTGGTCACGGCCTCGCCCATCGCCACGCTCATCTGCCCATAGAGGATATGCGAACCTGCCGTAATACCCAGCGCCATGCCCGCATAGCGCGCCAAGCTGCCCAAGCTACCTGCAAAGCCGAGTGCCTCGCGCGGAGCCGAGCCCATATACAGCGAGTTATTGGGGCTCTGGAAAATCGACGTACCGCACGACATAAACGCGACGCAACACACGATCACAGGGATGGAAGAGTGCTCGTCGAGCGTGCTTACCGCAAAAAGACCGCATACGTACACGCCTAGGCCGACCGCCGTGGGGCCCTCGCAGCCAACACGGTCCGAAACCGTACCCGAAAGCGGGCCGATAAAGGCATTCACCATCGGCAGCGCCAAAAAGAGCAATCCGGAAATGTCGGAACCAAAGCCGTGGGCGTCCTGAAAATAGAACGGCAGGATAAACTCTGATGCGCCAATACCAACGAACACGATGAGCATGCAGGCGAGGTTGATGGTGAAGGCCGAATTTGCAAAGCAGCGACGAGCGGCCTCGATCAGGGACATGGGGCGCTCGTCAGCCTCCGGCTTAACATGCGGCAGCGTATAGAGCCCCACGATAAATGAGATGACGCCAATGGGCAGGTTGATGAGGAAGATACTCTCCCAGGGAAAGCTTGCCACCAGCATGCCGCCCAGCACGGGGCCACACATCATGCCGAGGGCCACAAAGGTCGCGAGAATACCCATGGCACGGCCTCGTTCGCGCGCCGGAAACGACTCGGTGATGATACCCATGTTGTTAGCCATGGCCGCCGCGCAACCGACGCCCTGAACAATGCGTGCCAGGATAAGAACCTCGAGCGAGGCCGAAAGGCCGCACAGCATCGAACCGGCCGAAAAGACGATGACGCCCAGCTGGAATACGCCCACCTTGCCGCGCACGTCGCCCAAGCGGCCAAACGGCAGCATAGCCACGCATGTCGCAAGCAGGTACACCGAGCTCACCAGCTGGATGCGGTCGAGGCCCACGCCCAGCTCCTTTTGCATCACGGGCAACGCCACGGTCACGACGGTCGAATCCAGACACGACATAAACGTCAGGATGAGCACGGTAAACAGAATCGCCCATTTGTTCTTGCCATGGGTGTCGCCCTCAAGGGCAATGTGCTCGCGGCGCAGCTGCTCTGCGGTTTTCTCCATATCCATCCTTTCGAGTGGCGCAACGCAAAAACGGGGCCCCAATCGCCTACAAACAGTCGCGATTGGGGTCCCGCCTACGGAATCGGAACGAAAGATCGCCGAAGCTTTCTGCCAGCATCGGCGCCTTATGCGAACGCTAGCCTAGCACTGCTCGAGTGCCTGCTCAAGGTCGGCAATCAGATCGGCCGTATCCTCGAGGCCGCACGACAGGCGCACCATATCGGCGGAGATGCCGCAGGCGATGAGCTCCTCATCGTTCATCTGGCGGTGTGTGGCATTAGCGGGATGCAGGCAGCAGGTGCGGGCGTCAGCCACATGCGTGGCGATCTGGGCAAGTTTAAGGCTCTTCATAAAGGTCTCGGCCGCCGCGCGACCACCGTTAAAGCCAAAGCTCACAACGCCGCAGGTACCGTTGGGCATGTACTTCTGAGCCATGTCATAGTACTTATCGCCCTCCAGGCCCGGATAGCTCACGAAGCGTACCTTGGGATGGCTCTGCAGGAACTTGGCAACGGCCAGGCCGTTCTCACAATGACGCGGCATGCGTACATGCAGGCTCTCGAGCGAGCTGTTCAGGAAGAAGGCCGCCTGCGGGTTCTGCATGGGACCGAGGTCGCGCATGAGCTGCGCGGTGGCCTTGGTAATGAAGGCACCTTCGCGACCGAACTTCTCGGCATACGTCACGCCGTGGTAGCTCTCGTCGGGCGTGGTGAGACCCGGGAACTTATCCGCATGGGCCATCCAGTCAAACTGGCCGTGGTCAACGATCACGCCGCCCAGGTAGGCAGCATGTCCATCCATGTACTTGGTGGTGGAGTGCGTAACGATGTCGGCGCCCCACTCAAAGGGACGGCACATCACGGGTGTCGGGAAGGTGTTGTCGACCATCAGCGGCACGCCGTGGTCATGCGCGGCCTTGGCAAAGCGCTCAATATCGAGCACGGCAAGGGCGGGGTTGGCGATCGTCTCGCCAAAGACGAGCTTGGTGTTGGGCCGGAAGGCTGCCTCAAGCTCCTCGTCGGTGCAGTCGGGGGCGACGAACGTACAGGTCACGCCCATACGGCCCATGGTGTGGGCGAGCAGGTTATACGTACCGCCGTAAATGGCAGAGCTCGCGACCACATGATCGCCGGCACCGACCACGTTAAAGATCGCGAGGAAATTCGCAGCCATGCCCGAGCTCGTGAGCATCGCAGCGGTGCCGCCCTCCATCTCGCAGATCTTGGCGGCAACGAGATCGCACGTGGGGTTCTGCAAACGGCTGTAGAAGTAGCCCGACTCCTCTAGGTCAAACAGCTTGCCCATGTGCTCGGACGTGTCGTACTTCCACGTGGTGGACTGGTAGATGGGCACCTGGCGCGGCTCGGCATCTCCCGGGTGATAGCCGCCCTGAACACATGTAGTTCCGATGGTCTGCTCGCTCATATCTAGCTCCCTTGCCTGGGTTACGTTTTATTCGGTTCACGATACCGCTACCCTGCACCCCTCTCAACCCATCCCCAAGGTAGGTTAATGGACAAATTGATCAGAGGTATTTATCTCAAGCCTTGGGCATTTGCTCGATAGATAAAAACGAGGCATACATGAAGCTCTCGATGATTACATGCCCCGTCACGGGTACCATAGGCGGGTACACCGTAACCAAGGAGACAACGATGAAGCAAATCGATACGGCCCAACTCGACATCACCGCCTGTCAGGCTCAGGCTGCCGAATACCACGCCCGTGGCTTTAACTGCGCCCAGGCCGTCGCCTGCACGCTCGCGCCCGCTGTCGGGCTCGACCCCCAGGTCGCCTTTACCCTCACCGAGGGCTTTGGCGCCGGCATGGGCGGTATGACCGAGACCTGCGGCGCCATCTCGGGCGCCGTGGCCATCATGGGCTTTGTAATGAGCGATGGCATGGAAAACCCGAAGACCAAGGGCCAGACCTACAAGCTGTCGCGCGAGATTGCCAAGCGCTTTGGCGAGAAGAACACGACGACCGTCTGCGGCACGCTCAAGGGCATCGGATCGGACAAGGGTCCGCTCCGCAGCTGTCCCGGTTGCATCGACGATGCCGTCGAAATCGCCTGTGATGTACTAAAGCAGCTCGCCGAGTAAACGGCAGCGACATAAAACGACGGTCGGTGTGCTTGGGATCCGTCCAAAAGCACGCCGGCCGTCGCCGTTAGAACTCGGCAAATTCGGGAGTGCTGACCTCAATCTCCTCGCGCCCCGCCATAAGCTCGCGCATCTTAGCGCAAAACGACTCCTGCTCCCCCGCCTTAAACACCAAATGAAGTGTCACGGCATCCGCGTACTCGGTATCCGAAACCTTGGCACCACAATCCTGCGCCAAACGCAGCACCTGCTCATACTGCGGATAGGCCACATGCACGTCAACGGGCACGACGCTTGTCATCTCAACGATCTGACCGGCCTCCCGAGCAGCTGCCACCGCCGCCTGAGTCGCCGCGGTATAGGCGCGCACCAAGCCACCAGGCCCTAACAGCGTGCCACCAAAATAGCGCGTCACAACGCAGCATACGTTTTTAAGTCCCGCACCGCGCAGCACCTCGAGCGTCGGCATTCCGCTCGTGCGGCTTGGCTCGCCATCATCGCTCTGGCGCTCGCGTCCATCGACCAAAATCCACGCGGGCACATTATGCCGAGCGTCATAATGACGCTTGCGAACCATCTCGATAAAGGCATTCGCCTCGTCCTCGGACTCAATATGGATCAACTGGGCAATAAACCGGCTCTTGCGGTCCACAAACTCGCCCGAAGCCTCAATATTCAATTGCAGAGTAAAATAGCTGTCCAAAAAAGCCCCTCAACAACAAGCAGAGCAACAAACAGCCTCAATAATACGGCAAAGGTCGTACCGTTGCCCTCTCCAACAAGAACGGAAACGCCAATGATGCCGTCACCAACAGCGAGAACCCGTCAGCGCGAGCAAGGTGCCTTGAAAGACAAGTTTGCAACAAAAATGGGGTCGCTGATGACCAGGCAAAAACAGACACTATGACCCAATCCAGGGGCACGGAAACGACAGGAGCCCCCGCTCGTG
>CAUBMI010000080.1 GCA_958436995.1 uncultured Collinsella sp. | reverse complement strand
GTTCTGTGTGCCCACCGGCAACTTTGGCGATATCTTGGCCGGCTACTACGCCAAGTGCATGGGTCTGCCCGTCGCCAAGCTCGTCGTGGCGAGCGACAAGAACAACGTGCTTGCCGACTTCCTGACCACCGGCGTTTACGACCGTAACCGCCCGTTCTTCACGACCATCTCGCCGTCGATGGACATCCTTATTAGCTCCAACCTGGAGCGCATGCTCTACTTCTTGTCCGACGGCGACTGCGAGCTCGTTGCCGGCCTTATGGAGCAGCTGGCACAGACTGGTCGCTACGAAGTTCCCGCCGACCTGCTGGCAAAGATTCAGAGCGTCTTTGGTTGCGGTTGGGCCAGCGAGGACGAGGTCCTCACTGCCATCAAGAGCTGCTGGGACGCGAACGGCTACGTGATCGACCCGCACACCGCTTGCGGCTATCACGTCTTTGAGCAGGTCGCTCCCGCCGAGGGCGCCAAGGCCCGCGTGTTGCTTTCGACCGCCAGCCCCTACAAGTTCCCGCGAGCCTGCTGCGACGCCTTGGGCCTCGACGTTCCCGAGGATGATTTTGAGGCTATGCGTGTGCTCGAGCAGGCCACCAACACGGTCGCCCCGACCCAGCTCGCCGAACTCGAGTCCAAGCCCGTCCGCTTCGAAGACGTCTGCGACGTCGATGAGATGGCAAGCTACGTCGAGTCTGCAGCAAAACGAATGAGCACCAACTAAACCCCTTATTAAGCGCCGGCGAAAGCCGGCGCACCTTCTTTTTATTAAGCTTTCGGGATGATGACGAGCATGCGAGCGGGTCTGGCCGTTTAGTTCGTCGCGAGTTCCGCACGAGCCGGAAAGCACTTAATGTGCTTTCCGAGCGAGCCAGGACTGCCCGAGCAGCGAACTAAACGGCCAGACCCGCCCAGGAGGACCCACATGATCAAAATCACCGTCCCAGCAACCAGCGCCAACCTAGGCATCGGCTACGACACCCTCGGCATGGCCGTCAGCCTCTACTCGCACTTCACCTTCGAGCGTACCGACAAGCTCACCATCACGGGCTGCCCCGAGGAGTTCCAAAACGAGAACAACCTGGTCTATGTGAGCTTTGTCGATGCTCTGGCCGCCTGGGGCGAGCAGGCCTTCCCCGTTGCCATCGACATCCAGACCGACGTGCCCGTCGCTCGCGGCTTGGGTTCCAGCTCCACCTGCGTCGTCGCTGGCATCATGGCGGCCGCCGCGCTGACGGGCCACACCGTCGACCGTGCCGAGCTCGTCCGCATTGCCACCGAGGTCGAGGGCCATCCCGATAACGTCGCCCCTGCCATCCTGGGCGGTGCCGTTTGCTCCTTTACGCCGACTGATTCGCTCCCCCAGTGCCTGCGCTACGAGGTGAGCGATCGCTTGCGTTTTATTACCGTGATTCCGCCCTACGAGGTGCATACGAGCGAGGCGCGCAAGGTTGTGCCGCAGGAGATTCCACTCTCCACCGCCGTATGGCAAATGGGCCGCATCGCCGGCATGACGCGCGGCCTGGAGACCGGCGACCTTGACCTGATTGCCGCCGCCAACGACGACCGCATCCAGGAGCCCTATCGCCGCCGCCTGATTCCC
Source organism: uncultured Collinsella sp. (assembly GCA_958436995.1). Classification (GTDB taxonomy): domain Bacteria; phylum Actinomycetota; class Coriobacteriia; order Coriobacteriales; family Coriobacteriaceae; genus Collinsella. The sequence goes on along the minus strand of CAUBMI010000080.1, from coordinate 5,429 downwards.
GATTACAACGCTGTGCGCGACACCTGCCTTAATGGCGGCGCCAAGACCATCTGGATCAGTGGCTCCGGCTCGACCCTTATGGCTGTAACCGATGACACTATCGTAGCCAAGTTCCTGCAGGTCAAGCTGCGCGAGCAGTTCCCTAAGTGTGATACGCATATTCTGACGTGCGACACGGAAGGCGCTCAAATCGAGTACCTGTAGACATCGCCGATCGGTCTGTCCGGACCACCCAGGGGCATCCCCTTAAAAACGTCCTCGCACTTGAGGCCCGCTTATCCTGCTCCTTCGGAGCTGCGGATAAGCGGGCCTCGTGCTGCGGAATGTTTTTAAGGGGATGCCCTTGGGCGGCCCTACAACAACATTGCCGGCGATGTCTACAGGGACCCACGCTTTGAAAGGGCGCCGGGCTGATAATTTGGCTTTTTATTGGTAGGGGCTCTTGCTAGGCTGGAGCACTTCCTAGAGGCGGGCATCGGCTGTGTGCTTGGTTTAGGCGGCGCTGGTTTCTTTGTATTCGAAGACTGGTTCTAGGAGGTCTTCGATGTTGCAGTGGAGGGCTTTTGCTATGGCTCTTACGCTTGTAACCGAAGCTTCATTGATGTTTCTCTGGCGCTGTTCGTACATTTGGATTGAGCGGAGTGACACACCCGATTCGTATGCCAGGTCCTGTTGGGTTTTCTTGAGCCTCTTTCTTGCTAACGCAAGTTTGGTTTGCCTGGACGCTTTTTTCGCCATATCGCAGACGAGGCGAGCCACGCGTTCCTCCGAGGCTTCGTGCCAGGGGTAGTACAGACTGCGTAGCACATCGAATGGAACGACATGCAGCAAATCTTCGAAAGACTCTCCTAGGCGCCACTGAAGGTATGCCAATATCCAGCCTGTCCAATATTCCGGTGTCTTTTCGAATCGGTAGGTTCGATTTGGCATCGGCCTTGATTGATAGCCGAACCTTTCGGCAATGAGCGCAAACAGCTCAACGCCCGATTTTCCCGATACGACCCATGCGTTGCCGCGTTCGAACTCGCGGGCTACGCCGCTCAGGCAAAAGAGTTCAGCAACTTCCGATCCTTCTGCCCCATAATCGTTAACGGCATAGTCAAAGCAGTCGCCGAGGTTGTTCATTGCATCCTCAAGGTAGTAGACGGGGTATGTCCTACTCGGCCCACGATCCGTTAACTCTTGGATCATTTAAATCAACCCTCCCTGCCATCAAATCCCTAATGTCGACACCATCAGAGTCAAATCCGTTTACCGTATCCAGGTACTTTCGTCGAGCGTTCTGTTCTCGCTCAAATCGTTTGGGATAAAACTCAGCTCCCGAGGCCTGCTTCCAATCGCGGAACTTAATCGCCGAGAACGCACGCTCACTCATGAGCGCATATTGAATGCCCAAATCCCCCAAAAACATAATGCGCTGCAATTGCCTGAGCGAGATCATGCCGTTGACAAACTGTCTTGCAAACGAGAAATAGGAATCGTCTGCACGATAGCCTCGAATAACGTCATAGGGAGAAATATCAATCAGGCAGTTATCCAGCAGATAACGAAGCCCCTCGCGTGCTACTGGCGTTGAAACATTGAACTCTCTGTTATTCGCCAGAATTGCAAGCCAGTTGAGAATCGAGAACTCACCTGATTCCAAATCCAAAATCGCAAGGCCATCTAAATCAAGCTCATATCGATTGGCAATGCCATCAGACTCGGTCCGGCATGCCCATTCCATTGCCATTTCCTCATGTGGCGTGCAATAAAACCCGCGCCCATAGTCATTGAATTGCCTGCATTTATCCAACGATGGATGTTCGACAACAACCTCCGACCCGTGCCAAAGCTCCATATCGACCTCCTAAAAAATATCACCCCAGTGATAGTTTACCAATAACTATCACTGGGGTGATATAGATGAGAGCTTTTGAGGGGTTGCAGCCCGATTAGAGGCAGGCCTCGGCGATGCGGCGCTTGAGTTCATCGATGCCGGTGCCGGTCTGGGAGCTTGTGATGATTACGTTTTCGGCCGGGACGTTGAGCTGCTTTTTGATGGCTGCCGCCTGGCGGGCCTGCTGGGTGCGGCTGAGCTTGTCGGCTTTGGTGAGGCAGACGATAAAGTTGAACTCGTTGCCCTGCAGGTAGTCGATCATGTCATGATCGAGCTTGCTGGGGTCGTGACGAATGTCCACCAGCGAGACGACCAAGTTAAAGCTGCGCTCGGAGTCGAAAAAGTCGCCGATAAGCTCGGCCCAGCGGTCGCGCTCGGCCTTAGAACGACGGGCGAAACCATAGCCCGGCAGGTCGACGAAGTGCACGTCGTCGGCCTCGAAGAAATTGATGTTGCTTGTCTTGCCCGGTGTGCTCGAAACCTTGACCAGGTTCTTGCGGCCAAAGAGCTTGTTCATAATCGACGACTTGCCCACATTGGAGCGGCCGACAAAGCTCACTTCGGGGCAGGTGGACTCGGGAATCTGCGAAACCTTGCCGTAGCTGGCGACGAACTTGGCAAGCTGGTAGTTAATGGAATCGGCCATGGACACTCCTTGGTCGTAGGTTCTTACAAAAGAGCGCGCTATTGCGCAGCGGCAATGCGGCGGACGATATCGAGCGTGATGTTACTTGCGACACGCGCGTACTCGAACAGATCGAACTCTCGGTCGCAAATTGCATCGTACGCCTCGTCACAATTATCGCTGATAGCGCGCAACACCAGGCAATCGACACCATTTTTGGTTGCGACATGGGCAATCGCCGCGCCCTCCATGCCGACACAATCGGCATGCGTCGCTTCGATAGCGTCGTTACGCATGGCGGCGCCCGTCACAAAGCGGTTACCCGTGGCAATCGTGCCGACCAGGAACTGTTTGGTGCCCTCGTTCGAAGCGACTGCATTTGTCGAAGCGTCAACGAACCCACGCTCAGCAAGCACGTCGACGGCAATATCGACCAGCGCGGGCGTCGAACCAAACTCCTCAAGCCCCGGTGCGGACTCGGCGATAAGCGCGGTATCGGTATCCAGATAGCGTAGGCGTTTGCCAATGACCACGTCGTCGATATGGAGCTTGGGGTTCAAACCGCCCGCAATGCCCGAAAACACAACAGCCTGCGGAGCATACTTGCTAATGAGGTGCTGTGTTGCAGCGGCGGCGTTCACCGTGCCCATGCCCGCCGTTGTGGCGACGACTGTCAGGCCGTCGAGCTCGCCGCTCACAACGGTCAAGCCTGCCTCCCGTGCCTCGCAAACGTCGCTCAGCTCTTCCTTAATCTGCATGATCTCTTTTTCGAGCGCACCGATAATCGCGATGGTAGCCATACCATTCCCCAAACCTATACGAAATTCTCAACCACGGTATGGTACCAGCATTTTGTTTGACCTCGCCAAACGAACACGCTAAGCCAGCGCAGCTCGCATATCAAACAGAGCCTTTGCAATCACGGCCGTAACCTCGCTCGAGCGGTCGCCCCACGGCATCGATGTCATGACGCTCATGACATAGGTACGACCATCGATGCCGATAAGGCCCGCATCGCATGTCGAATAGTAACCATCCTCGCTAATCCAGCCTGCCTTGTTGCGCACCAAAACATGCTCGCCCGCAATGCCATCGCGCACTCATTTAAGTCTGTCCCCAATGAGTGCCCTTGGGGGCGAAAATGGCTCGCTAGTCGATGGCGTTTTTGAGTTCGGCGCGGCGCTTTTTCATGCCCGTCATGACGGCGTTGCGCAGCTCGGGCATGCGCGCGGTATCCATCTGGGGCACGCCCTCAAGCTTATAGGGAATCCCCAGCTGCTCGTATTTGACGACACCCATGGTGTGATACGGCAGCATCTCCAGGCCGACCACGTTATGCCACGGGGCGATTAAACGACCGAGCGCCTCGCACTCCTCCACCGTGTCGGTAATGCCCGGTACCACCACGTGGCGGATAACGACCTTGATCCTGCGACGCGCCAGCTCATCGCCAAACGCCAGGATGCGTGCGGGGTCACAACCGGTCAGCCTTTTATGCTCGACCGGGTCGGCATGCTTGATGTCGAGCAAAACCATGTCGGTCTCGTTGAGCACGGCATCGAACTTCTCGGGATGCTGAGGGTCGAAGGCGTAGCCACAGCTATCCAGGCAGGTATGTACACGACCATCGGGGTTGTTGTGCATTGCACGGAACAGGTCGGCCAAAAACTCGGGCTGCAGAAGTGGCTCGCCGCCCGAAACCGTAATTCCGCCGCTGCGGTAAAACTCATGATTGCTCTGGAACTCGTCCATCAGGTGCTCGACGGTCACCATCGTGCCGCCGTTAACCGACCAGGTATCGGGATTGTGGCAATACGCGCAGCGCATGGGACAGCCCTGGACAAACACTACGAAGCGGATGCCGGGTCCGTCGACCGTACCCATCGTTTCAATCGAATGTACGCGGCCCAGGGCAAACGCGGAGTCCTCGGGACGAGCGTCCACACCCTCGAGCGTCATCTCAGCCATTCCCGCTACCTTACCTCTCATTGGTTTTAGTTACATAAATGCCAGAGCCATTCTAGCCCATACGCATGATGGTGAAACGGTTTAGTGGTCAATTGGGTTGTTCTATTTGGCCCCACACAAAAGCGGCGGGAAGGTTGTCACAACCCACCCGCCGCCGAGACAATAGATATCGATAGACGCCAGGCCTTACGCCTTGAGCGTGAGCACCGCGCCGAAGGCGGTCGGGCCGCAATGGCTCGAGATGACGCCGCCGACCTGAGTCCAGGTAATGTCCTTAAAGCCCAGGTCGTGCGCATAGACTTCCATGTCGTCGCGCAGCTCCTCGGAAAGACCTACCGAATATGCCAAGCCAATGTGCGAGTAGTCGATCTCGCCCTTGGCAACCATGTGGTCAATAAAGGCGCGGGCGCATTTGAGCATAGAGCCGCGGAACTTCTTGGTTGCCACGAACTTGCCGCCCGTTACCTCAATGCAGGGCTTAATCTTGAGCAGATGGGCGCCCAGGAACGCGACGTTGGACAAGCGACCGCCCGCCTTAAGGAAGGCAAGGTCCGTAGGAACAAAGCCCAGCAGCACGCGGTCCATGACGGAGTTCGTAAATGCAAAGATCTCGTCGACGGTGGCATCGGGGTGAGCCTCGATGTATTTGGCAGTCTCGACGACAACGAGCGACTGGCCCACCGAGACAAAGCGCGTGTCCATGGAGAACACGTAGTCGCGCCCCTGGGCCGCAATCTTAGAGGACTGATGCGAACAGGTCGTGGCCTCGGAATATGCAAGATGCAAAATAGTCGCGTCGGGTTGCTCGGCATGGATGCGGTCGTACACATGCGCAAAATCCGCTGGCGAACAGCCACTGGTCTTGGGCATCACACCAAACTCGTTACAGCGCGAGTAAATCTCGAGCGGATCGATCGAGCCGTCCTCGACGGTCTCGTCACCAATCGTGACATGCAT
>CAUBMI010000079.1 GCA_958436995.1 uncultured Collinsella sp. | reverse complement strand
CGAGCCGTCGGATGACTTGAAGAAGGGGGAGGCCTCGCGGCCTCCCCCTTTTTTGTATCTCGGGCAATTTGTCTCACATAGTAGCTGTGTTTTATAACCCTCGTTTGTCGCATCTTCTGCGAACGGGCTACAATAACTTAGTCTGTGCGATATGGAGGTGAACATGGCTGAAGCTGGTATCGGCGTTGATATCGTCGAGATTTCCCGCATGAAATCAATTCTTGAAAAGACGCCGTCGTTTGCTCGGCGTGTGTTTACCGAAGAAGAGCGTGCGTATTGCGATGCATCATCGCGTCCCGCTGCTCACTATGCGAGCCGCTTTGCTTCGCGCGAGGCGGTGCTTAAAGCTCTCGGCACGGGTTTTAGTCAAGGCGTGGGTCGCAAGGATGTTTCGGTAACGCGTGATAAACTCGGCAAACCGAAGGCGCTGCTTTCGGGCCGTGCTCTCGAGATCGCTCAAGAACTGGGCGTTGTTGAGGTCGCTCTTTCCATTACGCTTACGGGAGACTTGGCCGTTGCGAATGCCATCGCCATTACCGAAGATGCTCGACCTAAGCCTAAGGAAGAAAAAGTGAGCAACAAGAAACGCGTTGCGCAGACATTTAAAGAGGCTCGCTCTGTATTAGATGAGCTCGAGCAGCTGCAGAATTCAGCATTGACGGAGCACCTGGGCGATGCTTCGCAAGATACGCTAGGAGCATAGATGAAACCGGTTTTGAGTACCGAAGAAGTCGTTCGTCTCGAGGATATCATCGAACGCGAAGGGACTTCGAAGGCCGAGCTTATGGAGCTAGCGGGTGAGTTTGCCGCTAACGAGGTCTTGAAGCTCAATCCCGATCGGGTTCTCGTTTTGGTCGGTTTTGGTAATAATGGCGGCGACGGTTGGGTTGCCGCCGATATCCTGAGCCATAAGGGTGTGGACGTGGATATCGTTTCTCCGGTTGAACCGGATGAGATTCCTGCTGCTCTGGCACGTCATGTTGCTCGTCGTACTGCCGGCCGCGATGTGCACGTTTGCGTCGGCCCCTCGCGTGATGAACTCGAGGTTTTGATCGATAAGGCCGATGTTGTTGTCGATGCCATTTTTGGTACCGGTTTCCACGGGAATCTGCGTGCGCCGTTCTCCATTTGGATTCCTACGGTCAATGAATGCGCCGATTGTGTCGTATCCATTGATGTCCCCTCGGGCCTGAATGCAGAGACGGGCGTTGTTGATGACGACTGCATTCGTGCCGAGCGCACGGTGACGATGATTGCGCCCAAGATTGGTCTGTATAGCGCTGATGGTCCTGAGTATGCTGGCGATTTGATCTGCGGCAATCTTTACGACCGTCTTGACGAGGTCATCGATGATGTCGACCACGCCGCCGAGATTGTCGAGCCCGGTGACTTAGTTGATTACTTTGCTCCGCTACCATCGAATATCGATAAGTATTCCCGTGGCTCCGTGCTTATTGTCGCCGGATCTGCGCAATATCCTGGTGCTGCCATTATGGCGGCCAAGTCTGCAGCTCGCGCGGGTGCTGGTTACGTGGCAGTCGCGGCTCCTGACGCCTGCGCCAATCTCATTCGCATGGCACTTCCTTCGATTCCGGTCTTTGCTATTCCGTCTGATTCCCGCGGCTCCTTTGGCGCCGCTGCGCGCATGACGGTGTGCGAGATCGCAAAGAAGTACAGCTGCGTGCTGTGCGGTCCCGGTATGACGACGTCTGCCGGCGCTATGCAGGTGGTTTCGGGCTTGCTCGAGCTTGATGTACCGCTAATTTTGGACGCCGATGCACTCAACTGCCTTGCTAAGATTGCCATTGACGGTATTGATAGTAACCCCGAGATGTATCGCCGCGAGCAGCCGTTGGTTATGACGCCGCACTATCGTGAGCTTTCGCGCCTGGTTGCCGGTGACGAGGTGAACGACCTTGGTACCGCGATTGCGGCCGCGCAGAAGGTTGTCTGGGCTGCAGGCTCCGACAATCTGGTGGTCATTGCCAAGGGGCCGACGACGGCTATCTGTGGCGTTGAGCGTGTGCTGCTGCCGCTCTCGGGTCCGGCTTCTCTGGCAACTGCCGGTTCGGGTGATGTTCTCGCGGGTATTTTGGCCGGCACGCTTGCCACCATGCGCGACGAGATGGATCGTTGGGAGTTGCTGTATTCGTACGCCGTCGCACTTCACAGCTACGCCGGTTTTGCCGCGGCGACGGAGTATGGTGAGAAGAGCGTCATCGCGACCGATCTTATCGACTTGATCGGTCCTGCCATGGAGCTGGCGGCAAAGGATGCGCTCGAAGATCTGGGAATCATGGACGAAGGGTCGGATGACTAATCATGAATAAAGCCGATTTGACGCGCTGGTCCTGGGTCGAGATCGACCGCGGGGCGCTCCGTCGCAACACGAGGGCCTATAAGAACTTGTTGAATCCGCGTCAGCGCCTGTGCTGCGTGGTCAAGGCCGATGCTTATGGTCATGGAGCTGTTGAGTGTGCCAAGATCATGTATTCGGCCGGTGCCGACATGTTTGCCGTGGCGACGGTTAACGAGGGCGTTGGGCTCCGTCAGGGCGGGATTACTAAGCCCGTCCTGATTCTAAGTGAGCCGCCTATCGAGGCTATTCCTGCATTGCTCGAATTCGATATCATGCCCTCGGTCTATACGTCCGATTTTGCTCTTGCGTATGGCGAATGCGCCGTCGCGGCGGGCAAGGTGGGCAAGTACCATCTTGCCATCGAGACGGGCATGAATCGTATCGGTGTTCACTACACACAGGTGCTCGACTTTGTACGCGGCATCAGTTTCCATCGCGGCATCCAGTGCGACGGCGTATTTACGCACTTTGCCACGGCCGATGAACCTTCGGGTTGGGACTACAAGCTGCAGTGCCAGCGTTTTACCGAGGCCGTTCAGGCCATTAAGGACGCAGGTTTTGAATGCGGTATCGTGCATTGTGCCAATACGCCGTCCTCGATGCTCGATTCTTCAATGCACTTTGACATGATTCGTGCCGGCATCGGTTTGTATGGTCTGCAGCCATGTGAGCTGAGTGGTCGCGTGATGCAGCTTGATCCCGTCATGAGCGTCCACGCGCGTGTGACGCGCGTGGCGCATCCTGCGATGGGCGAGGGCGTGGGCTACGGCTTTACCTACCGCGTACCGCGCACGCGCGTTCAGATCTGCACCCTTCCGATCGGTTATGCCGATGGCCTTTCGCGTACGCTTTCCAATCGTATGGACGTGCTGTATCGCGGCGAGCGTGTGCGTCAGGTGGGCAATATCTGCATGGACCAGTTTATGGTCGCCATTCAGTCCAACCCGGCGCATGAGATTCCCGAGGCCGAGTATGGTGACGAGATGATCATTGTCGGCCGCGATGGAGATGCCGAGATTACCATGGACGAGATGGCGCGCCTACGCGGCACGATTAACTACGAGGTCGCTTGCGGCTTTGGTATGCGTCTCGACAAGGTCTACGTGTAGGAGTCGCTATGGGCGTCATGCACATTCCCGGCCATAGCCATCAGGCGCCGCGTGAGGTCGCACTCGAGGAGATCGAGGCCGTTCTGGGCGATTGTCACCTTTGCCAGCTTTACCAGTCGCGCCACAACATCGTGTTTGGCGTGGGAAGCCCCCGCGCTCGCGTGATGTTTATTGGCGAGGCGCCGGGCCGTAATGAGGATTTGCAGGGCGAGCCCTTTGTGGGGGCGGCAGGCGAGGACCTCAACGGCATTTTGTCGCTGGCGGGGCTCAAACGCGAAGACGTCTACATTGCCAACGTGCTTAAGTGCCGCCCGCCGGGAAACCGCAATCCGCGCCCCGAGGAAGTGCTGGCTTGCTCACCGTTTTTGCGCGAGCAGATTCGAAGCATCTGGCCCGATATCATCGTGACGCTCGGCAACCCCGCAACGCACTTTGTGCTCAAGACCGAGATCGGCATTACCAAGCTGCGCGGCAGGTTCCATCAGATGGGGCACTTTGTGGTGATGCCCACTTTCCATCCGGCAGCAGCGCTACGCAATCCAGCGTGGCAGGAGCTGCTGGAGGAAGACTTTAAGATGCTGGGCGACTATCTGGGGCGACATCCCGCACCAGAGGACGCCTCGGAATAATAAGGAGCATATATGTCCCTGGAGCGCCTGGGGGTAGGTACTTACAAAACGACTTGCGCTGCCGATACGGAGTACTTTGGCGAGCTAATTGCACCGTGCCTTGAGGACGGCGATGTGCTCATCCTGACCGGTGGCCTGGGAGTGGGCAAAACTCACTTTACCAAGGGCGTCTCGCGCGGGCTGGGCGATGGGCATATGGTTACGAGCCCTACGTTTGCGCTCATGGCCGTTCACGATCAAGGTCGTATTCCGCTGTTTCACTTTGATCTATACCGCCTGGAGCATGCCTACGAGCTCGAGGATACGGGCATTTTCGATGTGCTGGGCTATGAGGGTGCTTGCCTGCTGGAATGGGGCGAACAATTCCAGGACGAGCTGACGGATGAGTATCTTTCGGTGACGCTCAAGCGTGATGAGGGCGATAGCGATGTGCGAACGATAACGCTCGAGGCGCACGGTGACCGCGCAATGGAGCTTTCCCATTTGATTGATAAGGCTGTACAAGATGAGCTTGCATAACGACAACGCGCTGGTGGTGGCGCTCGATACCTCGACCGACATGCTTGCCTGCGCGGCAAGCTGGATTGATGGGCAGACGGGCGAGACGAAGCTCGCGAGTGGCGACCACATGTGTCGCCGTCACGCCAACGTTGAGCTCGTGAATACCGTTGATGGCGTGCTGGCTCAAGCCGGTCTGAATCGCAGCGATGTTGGTTGCTACGTGGTCGGCCGCGGCCCGGGGTCGTTTACGGGCGTGCGCATCGGCATCTCCACTGCCAAGGGCCTCGCATGTGGTGCCAATGTTCCGCTGCTGGGCGTGTCGACGCTTGACGCTTGCGCTTGGACGGCGTGGAAGGCTGGCGTGCGTGGCAAGCTTGGTATCTTGGCCGATGCTATGCGCGGTGAGGTATATCCGGCGCTGTATATGCTGGTCGATGAGGGTCCCGAGCGTCAATTTGAGCGCGAACACGTGGTCAAGGCCGCCGTGGCGCTCGATGAGTGGCGCCAAGCAGCGGACTGGGACCAGGTTCAGCTGACCGGTGACGGTCTTGTGCGCTATGGCAAGCTGCTGGGTGAGGACGAGACCGCCCGCTGCGTGGAGCGCGACCTGTGGTGGCCTTCGGGCGAGGGCTTGCTGCTCGCGCACGCTGCGGGCGACGGCGATCCGGCCCGCGTCCTGCCGATTTACACGCGCCTTTCGGATGCCGAGGAAAACGAGCGCAAGCGTCTTGGTCTTGCCGAGAGTGCGCACAGCGAAATTACGGGCGTTGCCGATGAGCTCGCCGGTCGTCATCTGCAGTTCCGTCCCATGGGCGCGGCGGATGCCGAGGGCGCGAGCGCGCTGGAGGCCGCCTGCTTTGAAGGTGCCGGACACGAGGCGTGGACGCCGGGCATGTTCCTGTCCGAACTGGGCGAGGACGTCGCTGCGCCGCGTAGTTGGTGGGTGGCACACGACGACGGCAAGCTGCTGGGCCTTGCCGGCGGTATGGTCGTGGACGGTGATGTGCAGATTCTGGATGTCGCCGTCGACCCGGCACATCGCCGTGAGGGCATTGCCCGCAAGCTGCTGTCGCACGTGAGCTATGATGCCCAGATGCTCGGCTGCACTACGGCTTCGCTCGAGGTCGAGGACGGTAACGAGGGAGCGATCGCGCTTTATAACGCTCTGGGCTTTACCGAGGCTGGCCGTCGTCGTGGCTATTACGGTGCCGGCAAGGACGCCATCGTCATGACGGCCCCACTTCCCCTCGTGCTTCCGGTCGATAATGCTTCGCCCGAGCCGACGGCGGCAGAGCAGCGCGTATGGCCGCTGCCTGCGCCTGGGCGCTCCGAGGGGGAGCGTGCCGAAATTGAGCGCCGCCGCCTAGTGCTCGCAATCGAGAGCTCCTGCGACGAGACGGCCGTGGCGATTATCGATGCGGATGGCAATATGCTGGCCAACCAGGTGTCGACACAGATTGATTTTCACGCCCGCTTTGGCGGCGTGGTGCCCGAGATCGCCTCGCGCAAACACGTTGAGGTGATTGTGAGTGTCGTGGATGCGGCGCTCGAGGATGCCGCGGCATCGCTTGGTCTTGAGGGCGGAGCCATCGCGCCGAGCGAACTCGCCGCTGTTGGCGTGACACAGGGTCCGGGCCTGGTGGGTGCTCTGGTAGTGGGCGTCGCCTTCGCCAAGGGCTTTGCCTATGCCGCCGGCAAGCCGCTCGTGTGCGTCAACCATCTGGAGGGCCATCTGTTCGCCAACCTGCTGGCGCAGCCCGATCTCAAGCCCCCGTTTATCTTTACGCTCGTTTCGGGCGGGCACACCATGCTCGTGCACGTAAAGGCATGGGGCGACTATGAAGTGCTTGGCGAGACGCTCGACGACGCCGTGGGCGAAGCCTTCGACAAGGTGGCAAAGGCACTGGGTCTTGGCTATCCCGGAGGCCCTATCATCTCCAAGCTTGCCGAGACGGGCAACCCCAAGGCGATCGATTTCCCCCGTGCGCTTAACAGCAGGGGGGACTATCGCTTCTCGCTTTCGGGCCTCAAGACGGCGGTGACGCTCTACATCGAGCAGGAGACCAAGGCCGGGCGCACGATTCACCTGCCCGACCTAGCGGCCTCGTTTGAGGCGGCGGTCTTTGACGTGCAGTACAAGAAGGCCAAAAACGCCCTGCACGCCACCGGGTGCAAGGAGTATTGCATCGGCGGTGGTGTCTCGGCTAATCCGCATCTGCGCGAGATGATGATCAAGAAGCTCGGGCGTCAGGGGATCCGCGTAACGGTGCCACCGCTTTCGGCGTGCACCGACAACGCCGCCATGATCGCAGAGGTTGCCCGCCGTAAATTCGACCGAGGAGGAATCTCGCCGTTCGACGTCGACGCCGATCCAAACATGACGCTGTAGCTGGTACGGCGCGGTCCCCGGACGGAGGGGCCGGATATAAGGTTTCCTGCTCTACAGTCCTGCGCAAGACGAAGGCCACATTAAGTGGCCTTCTTTGCGT
>CAUBMI010000078.1 GCA_958436995.1 uncultured Collinsella sp. | reverse complement strand
GCCATTGTGGCCCTTGACAGTGGATTGGGTCATATGAGCGAGCGGGCCGCATTTGCGCCAAGGTGACGTGAAATGAGAGGGCGCTGACCTTCTGGTCGCGCCCTCGAAATTGAACGTCAGATTGGCGTGAATGCGGCTCGCGCAGCGCCAAGCGGTCCGCCGTTCGGTAGAACGGCGGAACCAATTAGCTCTGGCGGTAATGATCGAAGAAGTCGGCCAAGTCTTCGAGCGACTCTTTGAGCACTTCCATGCGCGGCAGGTACACGATGCGGAAGTGGTCGGGCTCGGCCCAGTTAAAGCCGCCGCCGCGCGTGATCAGGATCTTCTTCTCGTGCAGCAGGTCGAGGGCAAACTGCTCGTCATCGGTGATGTTGAACTTCTTCACATCCATCTTGGGGAAGATATAGAACGCCGCACGCGGCTTGACCACCGAGATGCCGTCGATCTTGCTGAGCGCCTCATACACAAAGTTGCGCTGCTCGTAGACACGACCGCCGGGGCGGATGTAGTCGTTAACCGACTGATGGCCGCCGAGCGCCGTCTGGACGATCGACTGAGCCGGCACGTTGGAGCACAGACGCATGTTAGAGAGCATGTTGATGCCCATGATGAAGTCGCTCATGCAGCGCTGGTTGCCCGAAAGCACCATCCAGCCAATGCGATAGCCCGCGATCATATGCGACTTGGACAGGCCGCTAAACGTAATGCAGGGCAGGTCGGGGGCGAGCGAGGCAATGGAGACGTGCTCGTAGCCGTCCATGCACAGGCGGTCGTAGATCTCGTCGGCAAAAATCATGAGCTGGTGCCTGCGCGCGATCTCAACAATGCCCTCGAGCACCTCGCGCGGGTAGACCGAGCCCGTGGGGTTGTTGGGGTTGATGATGACGAGGGCCTTGGTCGCGCTCGTGATCTTGGACTCCATATCCTCCAGGTCGGGATACCAATCCGCCTGCTCATCGCACAGATAGTGCACGGGATGACCACCGGCAAGGGTTGCGCACGCCGTCCAGAGCGGATAGTCGGGGCTGGGGATCAGAATCTCGTCGCCGTTGTCGAGCAGGGCGTTCATCGAAAGCTGAATGAGTTCGGACACGCCGTTGCCCGTGTAGATGTGCTCCATTTGAACATTGGGCAGGCCCTTGATCTGCGAGTACTGCATGATCGCCTTGCGCGCGGAGAACAGGCCGCGCGAGTTGGAATAGCCTTCGCAGTCGGGCAGCTGCTGGCGCATGTCCTTAATGACCTCATCGGGCGTGCGGAAACCAAAGGGGGCGGGGTTGCCGATGTTGAGCTTGAGGATGCGCTCGCCCTCGTCCTCCATACGGGCGGCCTCGTCGACGACGGGGCCGCGCACGTCATACAGGACGTTATCGAGCTTGGTGGATTTAGAAAAAGTACGCATGGTGGTGCTCCTTGGAATTTGAGCTGAGGGATGGTGTTCGGGTCTGGAAACGTTGCGGGGCGATGATGCCTCGCTTTGATCGGCGTCACCGGCGAGCAGCCAGGTAACATCGACCTCCAAAATGCGGGCGAGCAGCTCTGCCACATCGCGCCGCGGGATCGTCTTGCCGCTCACATATTGGCTCATCTGACTCTTACCGAGTTTTTTGCCGAACATCTCCGATGCACGAATCACGTCCGACTGTCGAACATCGCGATCGGACATAGCCTGTCGCAGGCGATCGCTAAACGTCTCTTGGGCCACAGGAACCTCCTTGCTGGCAAAGTTCAATTTATAGAACACGAATTGAACCAAGGTTCAATTTAGGCAGCAGTATAGCGCGACACCTCATTCGAAAGTTCAATTTCATAAGAAAATGTACCGAACTCCAAGATTTGCCCAAGGCGGACAATGACGTGCACACGTTTAGAGGTATTCAAGGAATCGGGCAGCGGCAAGCGAAACATCAGTCGTGCGATATATCGCATTGATTTGCCGATGGGGATGTCCCTCGAGCGAACGCACGGCAACATCGAACTGACAGCGGCGCAAGATGAGCGCGGGAAGAATGCTCACGCCCAGGCCGTCCTCGACCATGGCCATAATCGCATAGTCATCCCAGGTCGACAGTTTTGATCGCACTGTCAGTCCCGCCCGACGAAACAGCGGCGTAATCTCGTCATCGGTGCCGCGTTCCAGCAGAATAAACTGCTCGTTGGCCAAATCGGCAAGGGAAACGACCTCCGCGGTGGCAAGCGAGGAGTCCGCTGGCACCACGGCCATCAGCTCGTCTTGCACCAACGGCCGCGACGCCATGCCGGCGCCGCGTGGCTCACGCGGGATAAAGCCCAGATCGCAACGGCCCTCTGCCACCCATTGTTCGATCTCTGAGTAATCGCCCATCAGCAACTCATAATCGACGTCCGGGTGATCGGCGCGAAAGCGCGCAATCACCGGCGGCAGTACGTGGGTCGCCACGCTCGAAAACGTACCGATGTAGATTTTGCCGCGCATGAGCCCACGCATCTCATCCACCCGTCGCTGCAAACGAGCAAATTCCTCGCAGAGCGCCTCGACCGCCGGCATAACTTGCCGTCCATCGGCAGAAAGCACTACGCCCTCGCGGCTTCTATCGAGCACCTTAAAGCCCCAGTCGGCCTCAAGATCGGCCACCATACGGCTCACGCCCGATTGCGAATAGCTCAGGCGCTCGGCAGCACGCGTAAAGCTTCCGGCGCGCACCGTCTCCAGCAGCACCTGCATCTTTTGTATATTCGTTTCCACAACACGCCTCCACCTTTGCATGAGTTTTTGTCATGTTATCCATGCATTATATTCGCTTTTATTCTAAAGCCACCTCACCCATAGTGAACATGCTCGGATATAGAGGGGATGTCAGCGCATGAACAACGGACTGTTTACGTACTTAGCAGCATTGCTATTGTTTGGCTCCAACGGCGTCATCGCCGCTGCCATCGCGCTGCCGAGCTCCGATATCGTGCTGCTCCGCACGTTTTTGGGCGCACTCTCGCTTGTCGCCATCCTCACCATCACCCAACGCCATACGTTGCAGGCGCCATCTCGCCCCCGCGAAGCCGCAGCCCTCCTCCTCTCGGGAGCCGCGCTGGGCGCCAGCTGGATTTTTCTGTTCCGCGCCTACCAGACGATCGGCGTCGGCGTATCCTCGCTGCTGTACTACTGCGGCCCCATCATTGTCATGGCGCTCTCCCCGCTCATCTTTGGCGAAAAGCTGACCGGCGGCAAAATCGCCGGCTTTATCGCCGTTGCTTGCGGTGCTTTTCTCATTGCAGCGCAAGGTCTAGGCGGCAATATGCCCATTGCAGGTATCGCTTGCGGCATCGCCTCGGCCTTCTGCTACGCATTGATGGTCATCGCCAGCAAGGGTGCGCCACACATCGAAGGCCTCGAAAACTCCGCGCTCCAGGTGAGCGCCGCCTTTGTGACCGCGCTGACCCTCACACTCATCACGCAGGGCGCCCCCTCATTCCTGTCCGCCGATGTCGCCGCCAGTATTGATTGGCGCGCCGTCGTCATGCTCGGTGTCGTCAATACCGGCATCGGTTGCCTGCTCTACTTTAGCGCCGTCGCCAAACTGCCCGTACAGACTGTCGCGGTCGTCGGCTACCTCGAGCCACTTTCGGCGGTCGTGTTCTCGGCCGTCCTTTTGGGCGAAGCCATGACACCGGTCCGCCTGATGGGCGCCGCACTTATCATCGGCGGCGCGCTCTTTTGCGAACTCGCCGGCAGACGCGCAGGCGCCAAGGCCGGCATCGCCCAGACAGCACGTGCTTAAAAGCCCCTCTTCAGTTTTGAAGCAGGGGCGCGTCCGCGGTTATCACATTGCAGCAAGCCATTCAGCGGATATACCCCTGCCTTGAGATGCTACCTGCGTACATGAATAATCCCCAGTTGAGGATTATTGTCTAAAATCACCCGATGTGCCAAACTGCTCTTGTATGTATAAAGACGGCATAAAGGTTTTCTGTCCTAGACAGATAACCGGATGTCTAAGGGAGTCCACGTGGCACACAACAAAATGGAGGTAAGCCCCCAAGACCAGCGTAGTCAAGGCGGGCATAGAGCCATTCCCCTCTCCGCTGGCATGCTGCTCGTAACGCTCGGCGTCGTCTATGGCGACATCGGCACGAGTCCCATGTACACCATGAAATCGATCGTCGCCAACAACGGCGGCATCGGCACCGTCAGCGAGGACATGATTCTGGGCGCGCTTTCGCTCGTCATCTGGACCATGACGCTCGTGACCACGGTCAAATACGTGGTAATCGCCATGAAAGCCGATAACCACAACGAAGGCGGCATCTTCGCTCTATTCAGTCTCGTGCGCAAGGTGGCACCGTGGCTGATTCTCCCCGCCATGATCGGCGGCGCGGCGCTGCTCGCCGACGGCATCCTCACCCCCGCGGTCACGGTCACCACAGCCATTGAGGGCCTGCGCACCATCGAGTGGGGCCACGTGCTATTGGGTGACGGGCAGACCAACGTCATCATTATTACCATCATCATTATCTGCGGGCTGTTTGCCATGCAGCGCGCCGGCACCTCGTCAATCGGCAGGCTGTTCGGCCCGCTCATGACGCTGTAGTTCCTGTTCTTGGCTGGCGCCGGTCTGTTCAACATGCTCGGCAACCTGTCCATCTTGCGCGCGCTCAACCCCATCCGCGGCATCATGTTCCTGTTCTCGCCCATCAACCACTCGGGCATCATGGTGCTCGGCTTTGTCTTCCTGTCAACGACCGGTGCCGAGGCGCTCTACTCGGACATGGGCCACGTGGGCAAGACGAACATCTATGCATCCTGGCCGTTTGTTAAGGCTGCCCTTATCCTCAACTATCTGGGTCAGGGAGCTTGGCTGCTCGCCAATAACTCCAACCCCCAGATGCTTGCGATGGACATCGTCAACCCGTTCTATATGATGCTTCCCGAGCCCCTGCGCCCCTTTGCCATCGTGCTTTCGGCCGTAGCGGCGATCATCGCCTCGCAGGCGCTCATCACCGGCTCTTTCTCGTTAGTTTCGGAAGCAACGCGCCTCAACCTTATGCCGCACCTGCGCATCCATTACCCCAGCGACACCAAGGGCCAGCTCTATATTCCGCTCGTCAACAACATCATGTGGGTCGGCTGCATCTTCATCGTGCTGCTGTTCCAGAACTCCGAACGCATGGAGAGCGCCTACGGCCTCGCCATTACCGTGACCATGCTCATGACCACGACGCTTTTGACGAGCTATATCGCCGGCATCCTCAAGCACAAGCTGGGCGCCTGCGTCTTCGCCCTGCTCTTTGGTGCCATTGAGCTATGCTTCTTCGCCTCGTGCCTTACCATGTTCTTTGACGGCGGTTACGTCATGATCTTCTTGGCCTCGCTGCTGTTTGGCCTTATGTATGTGTGGCGCCGCGGCACCGCCATCGAGCGCACGCAGACGATTCTGCTGCCCGTCTCCAAGTACATCGACCAGCTCAATCGCCTGCGCAATGACGAGACCTATCCCGTGCTCGCCGACAATCTGGTATTTCTCACCAACAGCCCCGACCCGCTCACGCTCGACCGCGACGTGCTCTACTCCATCTTGGACAAGCATCCCAAGCGCGCCAAGGCATACTGGTTCATCAACGTGCACGTTACCGACGAGCCCTATACGCACGAATACTCCGTTGAGACCTTTGGCACGGACTTCCTGTTCCGCGTGCGCCTGAACCTGGGCTTTAAGGTCAATCAGCGCGTCAACGCCTATCTGCGCCAGATCGTTGGGGACCTGATGGCATCGGGTGAGTTGCCGCCGCAACATCACACCTACTCCATCTACGAGACGCGCGGCAACGTGGGCGACTTCCGTTTTTGCATGCTGCGCAAGATGCTTGCCCCCGAGACGGACATCAACCGCAACGACCATCGCGTCATGGCTATCAAGTACGCCGTCCGCCGCGCCTGCGGAAGCCCGGCACGTTGGTATGGTCTCGAGAACTCGGCCATCATCATCGAGTACGTGCCCCTCTTTGCCCGCATGCGTCCGGCAGTCAAACTCGTACGCACTCAGGTGCCGCTCGAAGTTCAGATCGAGGAAGCCGAGGAAATGGAAGTCGACATCTTCTCGGGCGACCTGGTCAACGGCAATGAGGCCGGTAGGGACATGAACGTCGATCCCACCGAGTTGCTCGAGAGCGTCGCCGATACACTCGAGCAACAGCAACTCGACGGCCTCGAGAGCGCGCAACTCAACGACGCTAACTTTTAGCGACGTCGCACATCGATGACAGCGGCCCTGCACCTCACAGGAGATGCAGGGCCATTTTGCATTGCAGTAAAGCTATGGGCTACGAACGACGCGGCTCGGGAACCACGAGCCTATCGGGGCTCGCGCCCTCGGCATCCATCAGGCTCACGTAGCGAATCGATGGGTCATCGTAGGTCGCGTAGTAATAATTGCCCGTACGCGCGCTAAAGCATCCGGTGTAGATGGTCTTCTCAAACTTGCCGTCGCCCATCTTGGACGCTCCCTCGATCATCGCCACGCCCTCGAGCGAACGGAACATGCGGACGACGTTTTCGGCCTCGCTGCCCTTTTGCGGGTAATTGGCATTGAGGTAGGCCGCCTTTACAAAACGGCTCGGCGAATAGCAGTCGCCCGGAATACCGCGCATGCCGGCACCAGCGCCATAAGGCTTGAGCTCGGCGGCGCGCCATGTCGCCGTCTGCGGAAAATCGCTGGTGGCGGTGATATAGGTGCGCAGGTTTTCCATATGCCACGGGAAAGTCGGCTGGTTGGCAAGGGTATCGACCGGGTCGTCGTATACATGCAGGCCGTCGGCCATCATCTCGACCACGATACTGCGCTGGCTGTCGCCGATAATCCAATGGAGCAGCGACACGCCCAGGCCCTCGCCGGCAGATTTGGCGACAATCACCGTATCGCGCAGTGCAGCCTCGGCCTCGTCGACCGTCGAGAACGTCGCCGCCACCCACAGGGGAAACTCGTAGGCCGCGATATTGGTCTTGCCATCAACCGGCCCCTCGGCATACTCGGCATAGCCGGGAAAGTTGAGCCCCGCCACAGCCAGGCCCGCATCGTTGCCGCAATCGAAAAACATGGGATAGTTCTTGTAATCGATACACATACCGATTACCGCATGCGCCGCCGTCGCATCGTCGATAAACGAGTACGGGATGTGGAACCCGCGGGGCACCACGCGAACCTGCTCGCCGTATCCAAAGCTCCAGTCGAGGTTGCGGCCCAGATACATGTGGCCGGAATTATCGGTAAATCGAATGCTCGT
>CAUBMI010000077.1 GCA_958436995.1 uncultured Collinsella sp. | reverse complement strand
ATCATCGACGTCCGTATCTCGGGCGACGAGTACACCGATGGCGGCCTGACCCTCAACGACATGATCTATGTCTCGCGTCGCTTGGAGAAGGCCGGCGTCGACATGATCCACGTGTCGGGCGGCACTACCATCAAGCGCGGCTCCGCCATTCCCGCCGCCGGCACGCAGCAGGCCTCGCACGCCGCCTGCTCGCGCGAGATCAAAAAGCACGTCAACATTCCCGTTGCCACGGTCGGCCGCATTAACGAGGCATGGATCGCCGAGGAGCTGATCGAGGACGGCGCCGCCGACATCTGCATGATGGGCCGTGCCAATCTGTGCGATGCCGAGTTCTGCAACAAGGCGGCTGCCGGCAACGCCGACGAGATCCGTCCCTGCATCGGCTGCCTGCGCTGCCTGAACGGCATCATGTTTGGCAAGCGCATCTCCTGCACCGTCAACCCGGACGTGGAGCGCGACGAGGCCGGCTATGAGCCTGCCGCCGAGGCCAAGAACGTGCTCGTTGTGGGCGCCGGTCCTGCGGGCATGGAGGCAGCCTACATTGCCGCCAAGCGCGGCCACAACGTGGTGCTCGTGGATAAGCAGGACGAGCCGGGCGGCGAGATGCGCATCGCGGCCGTTCCGCCGGCAAAGCAGGAGCTCACGCGCGTGATCAAGTATCAGTACCGTCGCCTGGCCGAGGCCGGCGTCACATGCGTCTTTGGTACCGAGCTGACCGCCGAGGACATTCAGCGCGAGTACGCGGGCTACGAGGTGGTCCTGGCTTATGGCGCCGAGCCCATCGCCCCGGCCTTTATGCAGGGCTTTAAGCAGGTCATGACGGCTGATGACCTGCTGGGCGGCAAGGCTTTCCCGGGCAAGAAGATTGTCATTGTGGGCGGCGGCACCGTTGGCTGCGAGACGGCCGATTACCTGGCCCCGTTGGTCAACGATCTGTCGCCGGCAAACCGCGACGTCACCGTTATCGAGATGACCAAGACGCTCGCCGCCAACGAGGGCGGCGCCGGTCGCGCGGTCCTCATCACGCGTATGCTTTCCAAGGGCGTTCACGTGCTGACCGAGGCCAAGGTGACCGAGATTACCGAGGACACCATCAGTTACGAAAAGGACGGCGAGGTCCACACCATCGCCGACGCCGACACGCTGGTGCTTGCCATGGGCTATCGCCCCAACACCAAGTTGGCCGATGACCTTGCCGCTGCCGGCGTTGCCACCCACGTGCTGGGCGATGCCCAGAAGTGCGGCAACATCCGTGATGCCATCGGCGACGGCTACAAGGTCGCCTGCGAGCTGTAGGCTCTTGGCAAATAGGGGAGCGGCCGCCTTGCGGTGACTCAAGCGATAGCAATCTAAAAAGGCGCCGCGACACATGGATCGTCGCGGCGCCTTTTGTCTGGCGGTTTGTTGGGGGTCGGTGCGCCCCGTGGGCCTTATTACAGGCCCAAGAGCTCCTTGACCTTGGCGATGATGGCCTCGTCGGTGGCATTGGCAAAGAAGTACTCCTGGAAATGCTCGCCAGCGAGGGCGCCCTTCACCAGGTCCTGATCGATCTCGCCCAGGACGTCGACGAGCGGGCGCATGGTCACAGCGCGCACGCCGTCGAGGATCTTCTTGTTGCGCTGCTCGGGCTCAACGCGCTCGGCGGGGTAGCCGTTACCCGAACCAAAGCCAAAGAGCTTCTCGAAGGTGTACTCGAGGTTGAGCTCCTGGCCCCAGCCGTTCTTGAGCGCGAAGGGCATGGCGACGGCATTGCCATCGTTGACCTGGGCAAAGGTGTAGGCATCCAGCGGGTCGGCAACATGGCCGCACAGCACGCCGGGGAAGGAGTTGCAGGCGAGCATAGCGCCCTCGCCGGTGCCGCAACCGGTCACGACGTAGTCGGCGGCGCCGGAGTTGAGCAGCACGGCGGCAAGGATGCCGTTCTGCACGTAGGTGAGGGGCTTGGAGTCGGCATCGGCATACATGCCATAGTTAAAGACGGTGTGGCCCATGGGCTCGACAACCTTCTTAAGCGCAGCCTCAATCATGGGGTTCTTGGAGTTCTGAGAATTCTCATTAATCAGAGCGATCTTCATTTGAGTTAACCTTTCAACTTAATCTTCCAGTTTTTTGTTTCTGTGCGCGGGCGGCGGCAAAGCCAACCCGCGATGAGCTATGCGGGCGGTCGGCAGTTAAGTCTGTCGCGAGTTCCGCACGCAAAGGAAAGCACTTAATGTGCTTTCCGTCTTGCGCAGGACTGTCCGAGCAGCAGACTTAACTGCCGACCGCCTCGCCCAGTTTCCTTATTGCGGCTGTTTGCCGATGTACGCGAGAATGCCGCCGTCCACGTACAGAATGTGCCCGTTGACGAAGTTCGATGCGTCGGAAGCCAGGAACACGGCGGGGCCCTTCAGGTCCTCGGGCGTGCCCCAACGGGCTGCCGGCGTCTTGGCAATGATGAACTGGTCGAACGGGTGACGGCTGCCATCGGGCTGCGTCTCGCGCAGCGGCGCGGTCTGCGGCGTGGCAATGTAGCCGGGCCCAATGCCGTTGCACTGGATATTGGCCTCGCCAAACTCGGAGCAGATGTTCTTGGTGAGCATCTTGAGTCCGCCCTTGGCGGCGGCGTAGCCGGCGATGGTTTCGCGGCCCAGCTCGCTCATCATGGAGCAGATATTGATGATCTTGCCGTGACCCTTGGCGATCATGCCCGGCAGGCAGGCCTTGGACACGATAAACGGGGCATTGAGGTCGATGTCGACGACGCGACGGAAGTCCTCGGCGCTCATGTCGAGCATCGGGGTGCGCTGGATGACGCCGGCGTTGTTGACCAGAATGTCGGGCGTGGTGCCAAAATCGGCCTCGATCTTGGCGATGAGCTCGGTGACGACAGTCTCGTCGGTGACGTCGGCAACATAGCCGTGGGCATCAAAGCCCAGCTCGCGGTAGTGCTTCTCGGCCTCGGCGACCTTGTCGGCGTGACGGGCGTTAAAGGCAATCTTGGCGCCGGCCTCGCCGAGCGCCTCGGCCATGGCCATGCCGATACCGTAGGTGGCGCCGGTCACGAGCGCGACCTTGCCGTCTAGGCGGAAGCTGTCCATAAGGTTAGACATTACAATCCTTCCAAAAGAAACGTTCATCTATATAAGTCTTGCTTCTATTACAAGCTCAGTATAGGAGAAGCGGAGGAATTAAAAGTCAGGTTTTCCTAGAATCAGGTGAACGTTCACTTTTAAAAGGTGAACGGTTGTAGCCGCTCGTCGCGATATCTGCTACATGGAGTAGCGCCCGTGCGCATCGCATTTCTCCTCTCATAGATGCGCGGCGCAAGAGGTCCCGAGTTCAACACGAGCTCGGGGCCTTTTTGTTTGGATTACGGACGCATTGCCGGACGAAAACACTATGCGTTTGGTAAATAGTCGTATGAACGTGAAATTTGTATCTAGTTTCCGTACGCAAATAAGACGAAAACAGTTTGCGTCTGGTTCTAAGCCGTACGCAAATGTTTTTCGTCTTATAATACGGTTCAGATGAGCATGAAAAGGAGAAGGAACGTACGTATGGTTGTCAGAGAGAGTCCTACCGTCGAATACAAGGAAAGCGTAACGCCGACGTTTCTTAAAACGGTGAGCGCCTATGCAAACTACGGGACGGGCAAGATAGAGTTTGGCGTTGACGACGGTGGTGTTGCAGTCGGTCTTTCTGACCCGGTTGCGGAGTGTCTGCGCATCGAGAACATGATTAATGACAGTCTGGATCCTGCGCCTCGTTACACGCTCGAGCTCGACGAGAACCGCGGAACTGTAACGCTTACGGTTTACGAGGGGCAGGACAAGCCCTATCGAAGTAAGGGGAAGGCCTACAGGCGAAATGATTCGGCGACGGTAGAGGTCGACCGTTTTGAGTACGGCAGGCTGACGCTCGAAGGCAGCAATCTGACGTTCGATGCGCTCACCTCGGCTCGCCAGGACCTGAGTTTTCATACGCTCGAACACAAGTGCATCGAGCATCTAGGCATTTCTGAGCTCACGTCGGATATCATGCGAACGCTTCGCCTGCTCGGCAAGGATGGCTATACCAATGCCGCGGCGATATTGGCGGATAACAACGAATTTCCGGGCATCGACTGCGTTCGTTTTGGCGACACCGAGGACGTGCTTTTAGATCGTGAGACGACGACGGGCCTGTCTGCAATTGAGCAGGTTGATAGAGCAGTTGCCATGTTCGCGCGCTACTATCGTTATGAGCGCATCGAAGGTGTCGAGCGTGTTCAGACCGACCGGATTCCCCTCGAGGCATTCCGCGAGGCAGTTGCAAACGCTCTAGTGCATCGGACGTGGGACGTGCAAGCGAATGTTCAGGTTGCTCTGTATGATGATCGCGTCGTTGTGACTTCACCCGGGTCGTTGCCCGCTGGCTTGACGACGGAGCAATACCTGTATGGACAGATATCCGTGCTCAGAAATCCCATCGTTGCCGAGGTCTTCTTAAAGTTGGACTATATCGAGAAGTTTGGAACGGGAATTGCGCGCATTAGGCGTGCCTATCGCGATTCGATTAATCAGCCGGTCTTTGATATTCGTGGCGGCGTGGTAGCTGTCGCGTTGCCCGTTACCGATGCCTTTGAAGGGTCTGGAGAAGAGGCTCAGGTTCTTAAGGCCTTGTCGGGCGGACGAATTATGTCGCGAAGTGAGATTGAGAAACAGACGGGGCTGAGCCGTGCGCGAACACTGTCCGCGCTCGAATCTCTGCTCAGCCGAAACGCGATCATGAAACAGGGGACAGGCCGCGCCACGAAATACGAGCGAGCGTAGTCCGAAAGACCTGTGTTACCAGGCAGGCCCCAAGCCGCGAATGGCTTGGGGCCTTTTGCATGCCGGCTGGCAATGGACCAATTTATGTCAAGTTATAGCAACATATAGCTCCGCTTGCGGGGTTTGCGACGGGCTATTCCTCATCGTCCGTATAGCGCGTGCGTCGTTATTTGCGACATCGATATGCCGGGCACTCGAGCCTCGTTTGCTCCGCGGCTGTTCGCTATTTGGCGCCAAACGCCATGCGGACGAATCGCTGGGCGAACAGCTTGTTGGCGATGTTGATGACATGGCCCAAGAACAGCGCCGAGATAGCGGTGGTCACGCCAAAGCCGCCTAAGTTGTGCATGCATGCCAGCGATAGCACGAGCGAGACGACGACATGCGAGCAGTCGAACACGACCTTTACGTCTCCAAAGCGGCGCTTGAGCTTTTCGGCAATGACCTGCACCAACCCATCGGGCGCGTTGGGTACAACGCCCATGTTGACGACGAGGCTTACGCCAAATGCGGTAACGGCGAGGGAGAGCAGCATGGTCAAAACCTGTGCGGGGATCGCCGTGGGATGCAGCGGGTTGACCGCCATAAAGAAATCGGTGAAGCCGCCAATCAGCGTTGAGAAACAAAGTTCGAGCAAAATGCGCGGCTGAAATTCGCGCCGCAAGATGGCCAGTTGCGCCGCGATGTAGGCGACATAGGTAGCAGTAATCCAAAAGCCGAGCGTCTTGCCCGTGAGCATGGATAGGGTTGTGGCAAAGCACGTGAGCGCCGCAACGCCCAGGCCAGATGCCGTCTGGAGGCTCATGCCGAGTGCCAGTACGGCAATGCCCGCCAGATACATGAGCAACCTGATGACGGTATGACGCCAATCAATGTCTGCGCCATGCATGATGATGAGCGGTCGCATGCTGCTGCATCCTTTCGATTGAAAGAAATGTGAAAGAAATGACTGACCTGGGCCGGCAAAGAAGAGGGTTATCGGAGGCGCTGCTTTAAAAGCAGAAAGGCCGGCCCCATGGTCAGTCGTCTAGGAATGTCTCGATGCGCCGGAATGGGACTGAAGGGCTCAGCGAGACGGAAGGAAAGCAAATGAGATGACGTGGGCAATAGGATGCCAAGATGGTAGGGTGCGTCTTAGCATCCTATTGCCCAAGCTTAACGAAATCGGTTTCGCTTGAGGCTTAGTATACGCACAGGAGCCCATTTGCAAAGCGAAATAGAATAAATAAGGTGAACGTTCACCTAATAGCAACAACTTGTTAGCTGAATGCCCAGCCCAGCCTCTCTTCTTAGTCCTGGCGACGCGAGCGCCCCCTATTTCACCGCAACTGAGGGGATGGGGGATGCGATAGTATTACGTGATGAAATTCGACAAACCGTGGGCTTTATCCGAGGGCTTTATGGAACAGCACCAGCATTATCAGAGCCTGCAAGACCAGGCATACAACGCATTGCGCTCTAAGATCATCTATGCCGAGCTCAAGCCCGGCACACGTCTTTCGGCGATTGGTCTGGAAAAGGAGACGGGAATCGGGCGCACTCCCATTCGCGAGTCCTTTGTGCGTCTGCGTGAGCAGGAGCTGGTGGAAACCCGCCCCAAAAGCGGCACCTATGTCTCAAGAATTAGCATGGAGCGTGCCGAGAACGCCTGCTTCTTGCGCGAGAAGCTCGAGAGAAGCGTGCTCATCAAATGCTGCTCGGCCGCCACGTCCGAGCAAAAGCATCGGCTGGAGCAGATTCTTGCCGAGTCCGAGTCGCTCGACCATCGCGAAACGCGTCGTTTTTTCGATCTGGACAACCTGTTCCATGAGACGTGTTTTGAGATTGCCGGCCGTCATATGTTGTGGGATTGGATGAAGAGCGTCAACACGCATTTTGAGCGATACAACTGGTTACGTATGGTGTCGCAGGATCTGGATTGGGAGCCGATTCGTCGGCAGCATCGCCGGATTCTCGAGGCCATTAAGAAGGGCGATACCGACACGGCGAGCTATCTGGCAGAGACGCACCTGCATCTGATGCCCGAGGAACAGGGCCCGGTTATCGCCTTACATCCCGACTACTTTGAGCTGCCCAAAGACTCGGCAATCTAATTCGTCCTCTTCTTTATTAGTTGCGGTTAAATAGGGACTGTTTTGCGGCTCTGGCGGCGTAAGCAGTCCGTATTTCACCGCAAGTGCGAGGCGCTACCGGGGCATGAAAAAGCTGCGGCGCCGCTTGGAGGAAAAGACCGGAAGCAAGGGTTCATTCCTCCAGACGGCGCCGCAGCTGTTTTGGTGGACTGGCTTTTGTCGAGGTGGCTCAGCTGAGTGCGACTGCCAGCCGAGTAGACAAAGCGGCTCGGGCGCGTGTCGCTTCCGTCACGTTCTATCAGCATACAAGACGGTTTTGGTTCTTGCTCGTGACGGAAACGGCGCGCTTCCGAGCCGCTTTAAAAGAAGGGGGTGTTCCTATAGTTTTGTCAACTGGGAAATGCTCTCCGTGCGACCGGATCG
>CAUBMI010000076.1 GCA_958436995.1 uncultured Collinsella sp. | reverse complement strand
ACCGCGGTCGACAACGAGGACAAGCAGGTTTCCGTCCGTCCCTGGATCCGCCTGGCCTTCCGCTTCCTGGAACGCCATATGTAAGAGGACGGACATCCCCTCAATAACTTGCGGTGAAATAGTTCCTATTTAAGCCTTCAACCAGCCCAAGCGGGAACTATTCCACCGTAACTTTGTTTTTGATGCCCCGCCCGGAAACTGCATCCCGGTTTGGGTGCGGATTCCGGGATGCAGTTTCCCGTAGGGCCTCGACTGGGAAAGCGCGTCCCGTTTCGGGCGGGGATTCCGGGATGCATTTTCCGCAAGAGGCCTGTTTGGGAAACCATATCCCGTTTCGAGCCAGAATTCTGGGACGCAGTTTCCCCGAGAGGTCTTATTGGGAAACGGTATCCCGGAATTCGCCCGGATGGTGGGATGCGCTTTCCAAATGATCCTTCGGGGACGGAGGAAAACGGGTCAGTTTGGGCGGTGCTGGCGCTAAGGTTTAAGACCGATGTCGTCCCTTGTTGCTTTCCTACCAGACGGTGAACTGGGCGTTTTCCGTGTTCCAATGGACATCGCGAACGTAGTCTCGCACGGCCGCCGCATCCCGCGCTTCGAACAGCTCAAGAATGTGGGCATGCTCGGTATTGGCTATACCCAGCAGTTTGCACGCCGTCTCCTGATCGACGGTCTCGTAATCGCGTTTGATAAAGCAACGCTCGAGTTGCGAAATCATGTCGCGCAGACGGTCGTTGCCGCAGCGGTTGAAGTACGTAAGGTGAAAGTCCCGCTGAATGTCGTCGTACTTTCGGATAAGACCGCCTTGGATCGCTAGGTCCATGGATCCAACCAAGAACTTTAGCTGCATGATGTCCTCTTCGGTCAGGAGGGGGCAGGCAAGGTATGCCGCCTGCCCGTCGAGCGGCCCCATAATCTCAAAGACTTCGACGGCGTTTTGCTGATCGAATCCACGGACGCGGAACCCGCGGCGGGGGAGGTTGTCCAGATAGCCGTCGCTTGCCAGCTGGATGAGCGCCTCGCGAACCGGCGTGCGCGATACGCCCATGGCATCGCAGATCGCTTGCTCGCTCACACGGTCGCCGGCCGAAAGCTCGCCGGCGTCTATGCGACTCGAAATATAGTCGTATACATGATCCTTCAAGGGTCTTCTGAGTGTTTCCATGAGCTTATATACCTTAACTGTATATTTTCAAATTTAAATACGTTTGGTTTGAATAGGCTAATTGGATTATAGAACGAGCAGCTAAATCGCGCTACCTGACCCTAGGAAGCAAAAATACGTTCACCGAGAAATATCTACCGTTCAGGATTGTATACAATATACAAAACAGTAAAGACACCATAAGATAAAGCCATCGAAAGGAAGGCGGGCGCAAGGAAGTCCGCTCTTCGCTAAGAGATCCAAGGAGGATCATCATGACCAAGTTCAGCCACGTCATCATCCGTCGTCCCGGCAAGTCCCTGAGCAATGGCATCACGAGCGCCCCCGAGCTTGGTCAGCCCATCTACGAGCGCGCTATCGAGGAGCACTACGATTACGAGCACGCGCTCGAGCAGTGCGGCGTTGACGTGTCAGTGCTGCCGGCGTTGGAGCAGTATCCCGATAGCTGCTTCGTCGAGGATCCGGCCGTTATTACTCGCTGCGGCGCCATCATTACCAACCCCGGTGCCGACAGCCGCAACGGCGAGAAGGACGAGATCGAGCCGGTCGTCCGTCGCTTCTTTGACGACGAGCATGTGAAGCACATTGTTTCTCCCGGCACGCTCGACGGTGGCGACGTCATGATGGTCGGCGACCATTTCTACGTCGGTCGCTCTGCCCGCACCAACGAAGAGGGCATCCGCCAGTTCTGCGAGATTCTCGAGGGCTGGGGCCTCGAGGGTTCCGAGGTTCCGCTGGAGGAGGTCCTGCACCTCAAGACGGGCGTCAACTACATCGAGGACAACAACATGCTCGTCTCCGGTGAGTTCATCGATAAGCCCGATTTTGCCCAGTACAACAAGATCGTCGTGCCCGAGGACGAGGCCTATGGCGCCAACTGCATATGGGTCAACGGTACGGTTATCGTTGCCGAGGGCTATCCGACCGTGCTCAAGGCCGTGCAGGATCTGGGCTACAAGACGCTCGTTGTCGACACCTCCGAGTATCGCAAGGTCGACGGTGGCCTCTCTTGCCTGTCGCTGCGCTTCTAAAGCGGTCGCTGTACTAGCTTAATAATCGCTTGACCGATGGCCCGGCACCCGATTCGGGACGTCCGGGCCATCTTTATGCGGTTATTTGATTGAGGGGGTGCACATATATGGCCTCTAAAACTTGTAACGACGAGATTATCGACCCCAATGGTCTGGATCTCTTTCGACTGACCATGATGGTCATCACTGCGAGCATTTGCGGCGGCATCTTTTCTCTTGCCGGCGATATGGCGGCAGGCGGAGCCAATACCGGCGCCGTTATCGTCTCGTGGGGAATTTGCTTCATTGGCGTCTTTGCGCTGATGATGGTGTTCAACGGTTTGTCTCAGGCTCGTCCCGACCTGACTGGCGGCATCTATGCATACGCTGCGGCCGGTTTTGGCGATTACGTTGGATTCAACTCCGCTTGGGGCTACTGGATCAGCGCATGTCTTTCCAATGTGAGCTTTGCGCTCTTGCTGTTTAGCGCGCTGGGCTATTTCTTCCCTGCGTTCGGTACGGGCAACAATATGCTTTCCATCGTCTGCGCCAGCGTGTTTTTGTGGTTCCTAACCGCTCTCGTGCTTCGCGGCGTTAAGGAAGCTGCCGGCATCAACACGATCGTCACCTTGGCGAAGCTGGTGCCGCTGGGGCTCTTTGTGCTGAGCATTGTGCTCCTGGGTAAGTTCAACGTCGATATCTTTATGGACAACTTCTGGGGAGAGCCGGCTGGCCCCGGTTTTGGTGAGCAGGTTGTCTCGACCATGATTGCCCTTGTCTGGGTCTTTACGGGTATCGAAGGCGCTGTCGTCATTTCGGGCCGTGCAAAGTATGTGCGCGACGTCGGTCGTTCGACGGCGCTTGGATTTGCAGCCGTGTTTACGCTGTATCTGATTATCTCGATGCTGTCGCTCGGCATTATGCCGCGCGAGGAGATGGCACAACTTGCAACGCCCTCCATGGCGGGAATTCTTGAGTGCGCAATCGGTCCGGTTGGTGCAGCCATCGTAAACCTTGGCGTTATTCTCTCGCTGGTCGGTGCGATGCTGGGCTACGTCATCATTGCATCCGAGACGCCGTTCGAGGCTGCACGTCAGGGCTCCTTCCCGCTGGCGTTTGCTATGACAAACAAGCATGACGCCCCGGTGGTAACGGTTCTTGTGAGCTCCGGCATCACGCAGCTTTTCCTGATTGTGTCGTATGTAGCGGCGAGCACCTACCAGTTCTTCTACAGCTGCGCGGTCAACACGATCTTGGTTCCCTATGTTTGCTCGGCTGCTTACTACATGGTGATTGGCTGGAAGAACGAGCATCTGGACGGACCGCATGCGCCGAGTGTCGGCAAAGCACGCTTCTTCGGTACGCTCGGCTTTATCTACACGCTGTTCCTGGTGTGGTCGACGGGCCTCCAGGGCGTCATGATCACGACGATCCTTTTTGCTCCGGCCATCCCCGTCTATATTGCGGGCGAGCGAGGCCGCGGCAAGCAGGTGCTCCCGCATCTGCACGACAAGCTGATCGCGGCAGTGGTCATTGTCGTGGCGGCCATCTCGCTGTATCTGCACTTTGCCGGCATCGCGCCGATCGTCTAAGGCTAGGGTGAGCTTCATTGCTTGGTATGCCGACGGAGACATCGCATGTCGGTGCTGTTCGGAATTCCATAACTGATGTGGGTCTCAATAACGTGCCATTGTGAGCGCCCACCAAGCCCGCGAAGGTGACATTTGTTGCCAGCGCGGGCTTTTGCAGCTGCGGTGAAATAGTTTCTGTTTTTGCTGGTTAAAGCTTCAAACAGGAACTATTCCACCGCAACTTCGTTTTGATTCGCTGGGGGACGGAGGAAGCGACGATCCGGAATCCACCTGCACGGTCGTCGCTCCGCATCCCGTCCGTTGGCGCAAATGGTGTCAAAAGTAATCTGTCCCCCTTGCACGCTTGTTCCCCTTGCAGCAATCTGTTGATTGAACGTCATTGTGTGCTCGCGGTTTCTGGGCAAGCCGTCTCGCAACAAAGTAGACTAGATGGCCATTTCAAAAAGCCTACTCAGAGGAGGAGCCATGCTTGAGGGTACGTATGTGGTTTCGGCCCAGACGCCGGTGGGGAGTAAACGCGGCGAGGTGACGTTTGCACATGGGGTGAACGGCGCGCTCAGGGCAGCACTAAACGTCAGGGGTCTCAATATCGCTCTCTCGAGTGCCCGCGCTGAGGGCGATTTCTTTGAGCTCTCGGGTACTATCTCCCACGTCTTGATGGGCAAGGCGCCCTTTACATGCACGGGGTCGGTCGAGGGTGATCGACTCACCGCTACCGCGCGGTCGGGTTCCGTTTCGATCTCGCTGAGCGGTATGCGCAAAGAGCTTTCGGGGCGCACCGCATAAAGTTTGCGCAGGTAAACATCGGTATTTGACTTTATAAAATAGTTCAGAGCGCTATCATTTGTCGTTACGAGTTGGTTAGCCCCGGTAAACGGTTAACCGCGTCTAACGAAAGGATGAGCGCGTGAAGCTCGATACACTCGAGATTGGAAAGGACGCCGTTGTCGCATCGGTGACATCCGACGATCAGGCGCTCCGACAGCATATTTTGGACATGGGCCTAACGCCGGGCACCGAAGTCACCATGATGAAATACGCCCCTATGGGAGATCCGCTCGAGATCCGTCTGCGTGGCTACGAGTTGACACTGCGCAAGGACGATGCCGCACGCATTGAGCTCGTGGACGTGCACGACACCGATGCCGGCCCGCGCGTTAACGCCGCAATCGGCATGACGGAGCATCCGGCACTCGGCGAGGGGACGTATTCGCCCCGTGCTGCCAAGACGGCCGTGCCCGAGGGCGCGCCGCTGCATTTTGCCCTCGCCGGCAACCAAAACTGCGGTAAGACCACACTGTTCAACCAGCTTACGGGTTCCAACCAGCACGTTGGTAACTTTCCCGGCGTAACGGTCGACCGCAAGGACGGCACCATCCGCAACCACCCCGAGGCGAGCGTTACCGACCTGCCCGGTATTTATTCGCTGTCGCCGTACACAGGCGAAGAGGTCGTGAGCCGTCAGTTCATCCTCGACGAGCGCCCGGACGCCATCATCGATATCATCGACGCCACCAATATCGAGCGCAACCTGTACCTGACGCTGCAGCTTATGGAGCTCGATCGCCCCATGGTCATCGCGCTCAACATGATGGACGAGGTGACGGCCAACGGCGGCGCCGTGGACGTCAACCTGCTCGAGAGCCTGTTGGGCGTGCCTGTTGTCCCCATTAGCGCCGCCCGCAACGAGGGCATCGGTGAGCTGGTGGAACACGCTCTGCACGTGGCGCGGTTCCGCGAGCGTCCCGGTCGCCTGGACTTCTGCGCGCCCGATGGCCCGGACGGCGGCGCGCTGCATCGCTGCATCCACGGCATCGCCAACCTTATCGAGGACCATGCCGCGACGGCGCATATTCCGGTGCGTTTCGCAGCGACCAAACTGGTCGAGGGCGACGAGCTGGTAACCGAGGCGCTTCATCTCGACCGCAACGAACTCGACGCTATCGAGCACATCATTACCCAGATGGAGGGCGAGGCAGGCACCGACCGTCTGTCCGCACTGGCCGACATGCGCTTTAGCTTTATCGGCGACGTGTGCGGGCATTGCGTCGTCAAGCCGCACGAGAGCCGCGAGCACGTGCGCTCCGTCAAGATCGACCGCATCCTGACAGGTCGCTACACAGCCATTCCGGCGTTTCTGGTGATCATGGGCCTCGTTTTTTGGCTGACGTTTGGCGTGATCGGCACGGCGTTGCAGGGGCTCATGGAGGACGGCATCGCTGCCGTCATCGCCTCGGCCGACGCGGGCCTCCAGGCGTTCGGTACCAACGACGTGGTGCGTTCGCTGGCCGTCGACGGCGTGCTCACGGGCGTGGGCAGTGTGTTGACCTTCCTGCCGATTATCGTCGTGCTTTTCTTGTTCCTCTCCATTCTGGAAGACTCCGGCTACATGGCGCGCGTTGCCTTTGTCATGGATAAGGTGCTGCGTCGCTTTGGCCTGTCGGGCCGCAGCTTCGTGCCCATGCTCGTCGGTTTTGGCTGCACCGTGCCGGCTATCATGTCGACCCGCACGCTGCCGTCCGAGCACGACCGCAAGATGACGGTTATGCTCACGCCGTTCATGAGCTGCTCGGCCAAGTTGCCGGTCTACGGTCTGCTGTGCGGGGCGTTTTTCCCGCAGGCGACGGTGCCCGCCATGGTCTCGCTCTATCTGATTGGCATTGCGGTCGGTTGCATCGCGGCTTTGGTGCTCAATCGAACGGCATTTAAGGGCGACCCGGTACCGTTTATCATGGAGCTTCCCAACTACCGCCTGCCGAGCGTCAAGACGACGGTGATGCTGGCATGGGATAAGGCCAAGGACTTTATCACCAAGGCCTTTACCATTATCTTTGCCGCTACGGTGGTCATCTGGTTCCTTCAGACGTTCGACATTCGCTTTAATGTGGTCGCCGATCAGTCGCAAAGCTTGCTTGCCGGTCTGGGTAGCATCATCGCGCCGGTGTTGGCCCCGCTCGGTTTTGGCGACTGGCGTGCATCCACGGCGCTCGTCACCGGACTTATTGCCAAAGAGAGCGTCATCTCGACGCTCACGGTGCTTTTGGGCGCAACCTCTCCCGCGGCACTGTCAGCCATGTTTTCGCCGTTTACCGCCTACGTGTTCTTGGTCTTTACGCTGCTGTACCCGCCCTGCGTGGCGTCCATCGGCGCCGTCAAGAGCGAGTTGGGCGCGCGCTATGCCGTTGCCGTGTTCGCGTTTCAGGTGACGGTCGCCTGGATCGTGGCGTTTGTCGTGCATTCGGCGGGCATATTGCTGGGGCTGGCTTAACTATTATTGACGACGCAACCTCTGCATATCGAGTTGATTTCGGCCCCGCATCTGTTGCTGACGGATGCGGGGCCGTTGCTATATAATCGCCCACCGCTCAGGACAATCGGAGAGGTTCCTACATGACTCAGGCAAGACAAGATGGCATCTCACTCAAGCAGTGGCTCCCGCTTATCGGGCTCGCCTGCTGCGCGTTCGTATTCAACACGTCGGAGTTCATGCCCATCGGCCTTCTGACTGATATCGCCGCGTCGTTCTCGCTCACCGAGGCCCAGGCAGGCATCATGATCTCGGTCTATGCCTGGGGCGTCATGCTGCTGTCGCTGCCGCTTATGGTGTTTGCCTCGCGCTTTGAGTTCAAGCGGATGCTGCTCGGCGTGCTCGCCGTGTTCTC
>CAUBMI010000075.1 GCA_958436995.1 uncultured Collinsella sp. | reverse complement strand
GCGCTCGCCGCGCTGTATGACGTGTCGTTGGACGAGCTGTTATATGGGGAGGCGGCCAACGATGCCGACGACCTGGAGGACGGTAGCGCCGACACCGAGACGGCGGATGTGGCTGACGAGGCCGAGGATTCTGCCGAGCACGCCGATTGCGGCGACAAACCACTTGTCGATATTTCCCTCGCGCGCGGTATCCACGTCATTGATCCCAATAAAGGCGAGGAAGTCCATGTTGGTTGGAGCGGCATCCATGTGACCAACGAGCGCAAGGGCGAAGAGGTGCATGTGGGGCCGGACGGTGTGCATATCGATACGCTTGAGGACGATGGACATAGCGTACGCACCAATGACGACGGCACCGTCACCATCGACGGCGAGACGTTTTCCAGCTGGAAGGAAGCACACGACAAGCTCGACCATCATGGCAAGCATTTCCACACCAAGGTCGGACGTGCATGGAACAAATTCCCCTTCCCCGCACTTGTCACTCTCGCCTATCTGGTGCTCGGCATTGTCTACGGCACATGGGGCATGGGGCTTTTCCTCGTCTTTCTGGTTCCCGCCTACTACGCGATTGGTGACTTCATCGATCGGCGCCACCTGTCTAAGCTGATCGAGGCCATCTACCCGGCAGCCGCCATCGCTTGGTTCCTCTACATGTGGCTCTGTTTGGGACAGCCCCATCCTGCATGGATCATCCTCATCACGATTCCCGTCATAAAGGCGCTCATGCGCTGGTGCCGCAAACAATGGAAGCACCGCAAACAGGCCTAACACGCTCCGACCCACCAGCACCCAACCACCCCCGCCCTTCTCCTAAGTTGCGGTGAGATAGGGACTGTTTTGAAGCTCCAAAGCGCCAAACAGTCCGTATATCACCGCAACTTACAAACAACTGGGTCAGTTCCGGCACGGAGATTAGCATTGAGCTGACCGCGCGCCACGAAAAGGGGCCATCTACTACGTTTAACTCGATGGGGCCAACCATGACCGCCTTTTTCGAAAATCGACAGGCCTTCTACCTGCGGTTTTATTTTTCGTTTTCCCGGCATGGTTGAGGGTATCCAATTAAACGTAGTAGATAGGCCCGTTTTGTGGCATACGACCCATTCAAGCCCAATCTCGAAGGCTAAAGAGAGCCTCTCATCCACGCCTGCGGGCAAAAGATAGCAAAGCAACAAACGCCGGGTCGCTCGTAGGTGCCCGGCGTTTGCCCAGATAAAACCTGCCAAAATAAACCTGTCCCTTTTTGGCAGGTTACTCGGCACTCTTGAGGGCACCGACCATGTCAATCTTGTTGAGGGTACGGTTGGTGGCGAGGTTGACGATAAACGTAAAGCCAAAGGAAAGCACCACGGCGAGCACGTAGCTTAGCGGCTCGACCTCGACGTCAAAGTACAGCGACGGCATCTGCAAAATGTACGTAAAACTCTCGGCCAGCAAGCCGCCCAGCGGTACGCCCAGCGCGGCTCCGATCGCCGTGAGGATCAACGTCTCCTTGTTGACGTAATGGTGCACCTCGCCACGGCGGAAGCCCAGCACCTTGATGGTCGCCAGCTCGCGTTCGCGCTCGGAGATATTCGTGTTGGACAGCGTAAACACCACCACAAACGACAGGCATGCCGCCATAAAAGTCACGAGCACCACGACCGAATTGATGATCGCAAAGTTCGCCTCGTAGTTCTGCCAATGTTCGGCCGTGCTCGAGATGGTGAGCCAACCGTCGCTCTTAAGCTTCTTGCTAAACGCAATCTGGTCGGCCGACGAGCCCTTAAGCAGCACAAAGACGCCGTTGAGGCGTGCGCTTCGACCGAACGCGCGCTCATAGGTGCCCTGCGTCATGTAAAGCGTGTTGCCAAGATAGTTAAGCGAAATGTCACTGACTTTGACCTTGGCAACATTGAGCGACGAATCCTGGACGTATGCCGTATCGCCCGGCTGAATCCCCAGCACCAGCTGTGAACTCTTACTCAGATACACGTCTCCGTCACGCAAAGAGAGCGGCTCTTTGGACTCGTCCTCGAGGCGCACATAGTCGTCCAGGTCGTTCGTGCGGTCATCGGGCACCACGATCAGCTGCACGGTCTCGCTCTTGCCGCCAAACGTAAAGGTGACGTTGTCGGTCATAATCGGCAGCGTCGAAGTCACGGTCACGTTGGAATCATTGGCCGCGCTGCGCTCATCCAACGCCGCGCACGTCTGCGTAAAGTCATC
This sequence comes from uncultured Collinsella sp., assembly GCA_958436995.1. GTDB lineage: Bacteria > Actinomycetota > Coriobacteriia > Coriobacteriales > Coriobacteriaceae > Collinsella. The sequence continues at coordinate 5,234 of CAUBMI010000075.1, read as the reverse complement.
GGGGTTGGCGACCGCCAGCAAGTCATAACGCGTGATATGCCCGTACTGTTTGGGCGAAAGCGCCACCGACGTATCGCGAATACCCATACCGCAGATCACAAGCGCGGTGCAACCCGCGATGCCAAAGATGGTCATAAAGGCACGCTTTTTGTAACGGAACAGGTTGCGCGCAGCCACCTTGTTCAAAAAGCCCATGCGGCGCCAGATAAAGCCGATGCGCTCAAGTAGGATGCGCGAGCCGGCGCGCGGGGCCTTGGGGCGCATGAGCGAGGCCGGGGTCTCGGCCATCTCGTGGCGGCAGGCGATAATTGTGGCGCCCACCACGCCCACGGCAAACAGCGCCACCGAGACGATCGAGGACACGATGTCGTACGAAAGCAGCATCTGGGGCAGCGAGTACATGTCGTCGAACACCGTAAACAGGAACAGCGGCAGGCCCACAAAGCCGATGATATTGCCGAGCACGCCGCCAATCAGGCACGCCCACAGCGCATAGTCCACGTATTTGGACAGGATGCGCTCGCGCGAGTAGCCGAGCGCCTTGTACAGGCCAATGAGCGTGCGCTCCTCCTCGACCATACGCGTGGCGGTGGTGAGGCTGATGAGCACGGCGACGATAAAGAAGATGAACGGGAACACCGTCGCAATAGCCTCAATTGACGAGCTATCGCTCTCCACGCTTGAGTAGCTTGCGATATTGTCGCGGTCCTGGATGTACCACGTGCATTCACCCAAATCGGAAAGCTCGGCGCGGGCATCGGCAAACTGCTGGTCGGCGGCGGCGCGGCGCTGATCCAGGTCGGCCTGAGCCTGGACGCGTTCCTCGCTGCCCTGGGCCATGCGATTGATGTTGTCCTGCTCAATCCCAAAGAGCATATTCGCCTGGCGCTCGGCCGCATCCAAGCTTGCCGGCGTGTCGACTGTCAGCTCCTGAGCGCGCGCCTTCTCACGCTCCTCGCGGATCTTCTCTATATTGCCCTTGACCTTGTTGATCTTTGCCGCGTAGGCATCCGAATAGGAGTTGAGGCTCTTGGCTCCTTCGACGACTACGTGGACTGCGGAATAGGACGACGACGTCGCGGCGTCCTCGCTCACATAGAACTTATAGTCCGCCGCCGAAGCAGCGCGAAAGGCGTTGACTGTCGAGTCGGAGCTCACATCGGTAGGATCGAGAACCTCGGCCGTGATGGTGTAGTCCCCATCGGCAAACTGGTCCTTGGCGCTTTGGTTCGACGAGCTCGCGTCATTGGCGGCAAAACTCACCGTATCGCCGAGCTTTTTGCCCGAAGCCTTCAGGAACTTCGAAGTCACCGCGACTTCATCGGCGCTCTCGGGCAAATCGCCGTTCACGAGCACCGGCTGATCGATGTTCTCCTTGGAGAGACTTTGCACGACCACGCGCTCGCGCGTTGTGCCCACGGCGGTGTAGGCGGTCTCGGCGTAGATGCCCTCGGCCGTTTCGACGCCATCGACCTCTTGGATGGCGTCGAGATCATCGTCAGTCAGGCCATAGGTCGACTGCACGTTGATGTCATAAACATTCTGCTGGTCAAAGTAAGCGTCGACCGAATCGCACAGATCCTCGCAACCCGCCTTAAGGCCACACATCACGCTCACGCCGAGCGCGGTGATCACGACAATGGACAAGAAGCGTTTGAGGCTGCCGCGAATCGTGCGGTAGACACCGCGGCGAAACACCGTCGGCACCATATCGTTTGAGCTTTGGGCGGTACGGTAGGTCGCGAACTCCCGGTCGCGGCCCGCGTGCTCCGTATCGTGGTTTTGGCTGTTTTGGCGGTCCTGGTCCATGGGCGCTACCACTCGATTGTCTCGATAGACACGGGATTTTGCTGGACCGTCTCGCTCTCCACGCGGCCGCTCTTAAAGCGGATCAGGCGATCGGCCATGGGCGCCAGCGCAGAGTTGTGGGTGATGATAATGACCGTAATGCCCTGCTTGCGACAGGTGTCCTGCAGCAGCTGCAAGATCTGCTTGCCGGTTTTGTAGTCGAGGGCGCCCGTGGGCTCGTCGCATAGAAGCAGCTTGGGGTTTTTGGCCAGCGCGCGGGCAATGGACACACGCTGCTGCTCGCCGCCCGATAGCTGCGCGGGGAAGTTAGCAAGGCGGTCGCCCAGGCCAACCTGGCAAAGCGTTTGCTCGGCATCGAGCGAATCGGGGCAGATTTGCGCCGCAAGCTCAACATTTTCGAGCGCCGTCAGGTTGGGGACCAGATTGTAGAACTGGAAGACAAAGCCGACGTCGGCGCGGCGGTATTCCACGAGCTGCGCCTCGTTAGCGGAGCTCACATCGCGCCCGTCCACCGTCACGGTGCCGGAAGTCGCCGTATCCATGCCACCCAGAATGTTGAGCGCCGTGGTTTTACCGGCGCCCGAAGCGCCCAAGATAATGGCAAGCTCGCCACGCTCAACGGTAAAGCTCGCGCCGTCGAGCGCGTGAATGCGGGCATCGCCCTCGCCGTATGCTTTGATGACGTCTTTAAATTCGATATAGGCCATCGATCGGTTCCCATCTGGTCGGATAACTCTTTAGTATTACCCATTTCGCACCTATCAAAAAGAGACAGGTTTATTTTGGCAGGTTTTATATGGGGAAACGTACCTCTTTGGGGGCAGCGCGGGACGCGCAGGGGCGGCCGTGCAGATCGGCACAGCCGTCTCACGTGGAATCGACCGACGCCTGCCTTTCCGTGACACCGGCAACTCGTTTTTGCTTGTTGGCATGGCCGCCATTATGCCTTGGGACTGAGCACTCAAATTCTCACTCCTCATTGCCACGCTTGCCGCAAGCTATCAGGGTGACGAGATGACGACGCTCGCTGTAGCAGCGCAGCCACACTCTATAAGCGAGGCGTTTGCCAGCAAAAAAGCGCGCGACAGGGTAAGCCCGCCGCGCGCTATCCTATGCGGACTAGTTATTGTTGTTGGTCATCGAGGCCACTGCTGCCGCAAGATTGGAAATGGGCATCGTCTGCAACCAGATGCGACCGGGACCGGTGAGCACGGTGTTGAACACGCCCTCGCCACCAAACATGATGTTTTTGACGCCCTTGACCATTTGAGCGTCGATGCTCACGGTCTCCTCAAAGCCGGCCACGTTGCCGGTATCCACAATCATCTGCTGGCCAGCAGCGAGCTCGTACTCAACCAGGTCGCCGTCGATCTCGGCAAAAGCAACACCCGAGCCCGTGAGCTTCTGCATGATAAAGCCCTCGCCGCCAAAGACGCCGGCCTTTGCCTTCTTGTTAAAGTGAATGCTCAACTCGACGCCACTTTCCGCGGCAAGGAACGAACGCTTCTGCAAAATCCAGCTCTTGCCCGGACCGATCTCGATTGGCACGATGCGGCCGGGGAAGCAGGAGCCAAACGCGATCATGCCATCGCCACGCGCGGTCCAAATGTTTTGGAACAATGCCTCACCCGAAAAAGCCTTGGAGAACATCTTGCCGATGCCACCGCCCGAGGTAGACATTTCCATGTTGGGGGTCATCCAAGCCATGGCGCCGCTTTCGGTGATCATGGATTCGCCATCGCTAAGGTTGCATGTAACAACCGGGAAAGCCCCTCCGCCGATCTCGTACTGCATGACCGTCTCCTTTCCACTCAGGAGCCGAATAACGATGCCTATATTTTAGCAGGTAGAGATGCATATGTTCACACCGCCCATGCCCTCTCCTGCGGACGTTTCCCCAGATAAAACCTGCCAAAATAAACCTGTTCCTTTTTGGCAGGTTTTAAAGGCAAACGGTGAAGGTGATCTGGTTGCCGTGACCGGATACGGTGGCGGCGCCTCCATGGGCCTCGGCGATGGCACGCACCACGGACAGGCCCACGCCCGAGCCACCCGTCTTGGAGCTGCGCGACGCATCCGCACGATAGAAGCGATCGAACAATCGGTCCAGGTCGCCCTCGGGCAGCTCGTCCACGGCGTTCGATACGACAAGCTCGGCGGCGCCCTTGCCTTTGCCGTGCGAAACGGCGCACAGGCTCAGCTCAATCACGCTGCCCTCGCTCGCATAGCGCGTGGCGTTGTCCAGTAGCAACTCAACCACCTGCGCCACCGCCGCGGCATCGGCATGGGTCCGCACGCCGGTCGCAATCGACGTCGACAGGCGCTTACCGCCTGAGACCACCACCGACTTAAACGGCGCCGCCGCCTTGTTCACCGCCTCCGAAAGATCGATCGACGCCATGGTAAAGCCCGCCGAGCCCTCGTCCATGCATGCCAAGAACACCAAGCGCTCCGTGAGCGCCGATAATAGCGCACCCGCACTCGCCTTAGTGCTGCCTTAGCAGGTCGATGAGCATATTTAAAAAAGCAAGGTTATAGCTTAGTCGGACTTAAGGAACGGGCGGCTTCACATCTCGCCCTGAAAACAACGCCCGTACAGCGAGCGCGCTTGCCGCATGGGCGTTGCGGCCGCCTGCAGCTTATAGATAGGCACCCTCGAGGCGCAGCAGCCACTCCTTGCGATCCAGTCCACCGGCGTATCCGTTGAGCGATCCGTCGGCCGCGACCACGCGATGGCACGGCACGATAATCGAAATAGGGTTGCGAGCGACCGCAGCCCCCACCGCGCGAGGAGATACAACGGGCGCTTCATTTCCCGGCACACGATGTCGAGCCGCAACACGCTGGGCGATCTCGCCATACGTAGCGACCTCGCCACGCGGAATTGAAAGTAGCTCAAACCAAACCTCACGCTGAAACGCCGTGCCAATCAAATGCAACGGCGGCGTAAACCGAGGCTCCTGCCCCGCAAAATAGGCGTTGAGCCAAGCCCAAGAACGCTCTAGCACCGAAGAAGCCGCGCCATTGGCCGGATTTACCGTCTGCATGCCCCCGGCACCCGAAACTGCATCGGTGCCCTCAACGTATTCGGCGCTTTCTTTAAGAAGCGTGGAACCAAAGTGCTCCTGCCCCTCAAACCAAAGCCCCGTCAGACCGCGGCCATCAGCGGCAAGCAAGATTTCGCCCAAAGGCGAAGCAAACGTCGTCGTGACCACCAGCGGCTCCCTTCAAAACTCCGCAACATAATACCGCGAATTGTACAGACAACCCCGCAGATACGTCTGGGCGGGCTCGCAATTACTTAAGCGAGACTGTTTTCCCTAATCAAGCGAAAAAGACGCAGGGCATCGACACCAGAGCGGTACCCCTGTCGGTGGCGCGCGCAGACGTGGTGTAAGAGCGTCCCGAGGTCCGTCGCTGCAAGT
>CAUBMI010000074.1 GCA_958436995.1 uncultured Collinsella sp. | reverse complement strand
ACCCCCATTCCGCACAACGGCTGCCGCCCCAAGAAGCGTCGCCGCGTGTAACTGAAAGGATCGTATCAATATGGCAATCGACAGGACTCCTGTTCTTAAGCGCTGCCGTCAGCTCGGGATCGATCCCGCTGAGCTCGGTTACAGCAGCAAGAAGGAATCTATCCGTCAGCCCAAGCGCCGTCGCAAGGAATCTGAGTACGGCATGCAGCTGCGCGAGAAGCAGAAGGTCAAGTTCATCTATGGCGTTCTGGAGAAGCAGTTCCACGGCTACTTCAACAAGGCCCGTAAGATGAACGGCGTCACCGGTGAGAACCTCATGATCATCCTTGAGTCTCGCCTCGACAACGTCGTCTTCCGTCTTGGCTTCGCCCGCACCCGCAAAGAGGCTCGTCAGTCCGTCCGTCACGGTCACTTCACCGTGAACGGCAAGCGCGTGGACATCCCGTCCTACCGCGTCAAGGCCGGCGACGTCGTCGCTGTCGGCGAGAAGTTCCGTGACCTCCTCCCCATCAAGGAGGCCCTGATTTCCTCCGAGCGCTTTGAGGTCCCTGGCTGGCTCGAGGTCGATATCGAGAAGCTGTCTGGTAACGTGCTCGCTCTGCCGACGCGTGAGCAGATCAGCGGTGATATCAACGAGCAGCTCATCGTCGAGCTCTACTCTAAGTAGTCCATCCGGGCTGCTGAGGCTGGAGGTAATACATGTCAGAATTCATTAGGCCTCAGGTTCAGGTCGAAGAGATCAACGAGACGTCTGCTCGTGTCTCCGTCGAGCCGCTCGAGCGTGGCTACGGCGATACGCTGGGTAACTCCCTTCGTCGCGTACTTCTGTCCTCGCTCGAGGGTGCCGCTGTCGAGGCTATTCAGATCGATGGTGCACAGCACGAGTTCATGACCATCCCTAACATGGTCGAGGATGTCACCGACATCGTCCTGAATGTCAAGGGTCTTGTCTTCAGGGCTCTCGGCACGACCGACGAGGCGACCGCCACCATCTCGGTTGACGGCCCCTGCGAGGTCACCGGTGCGGACTTCTTTATTCCGTCCGAGTTTGAGCTGGTCAACCCCGAGCAGCACATTGCTACGCTCACCGAGGGTGGCCATCTCACCATGAGCATGCGCATCGGCTATGGCCGCGGCTATGTCTCTGGCGAGGCTAACAAGCGCGACAACGATCCCATCGGTGTGATCCACGTCGACTCGCTGTACTCGCCGGTGTCCCGTTGCGCCAAGCTCGTTGAGGCTTGCCGTGTCGGTCAGCACACCGACTACGACCGCCTTGTCCTCGAGATCGAGACCAACGGCTCCATCGCCCCGCGCGACGCCGTGGTCCAGGCTGCCAATATCATCAACCAGCATATGGCCGCCTTTATGAACCTTGCCGAGACCCCCGAGGTCGAGGAGGAGGCTTCGATCTTCGCTCCCGAGGTCACCAACGACAACGCCGAGCTGGACAAGCAGATCGAGGATCTGGACCTTTCCGTCCGTTCTTACAACTGCCTTAAGCGCGCCAGCATTCACTCGGTCCGTCAACTCGTTGAGTTCTCGGAGAACGATCTGCTCAACATCCGTAACTTCGGTGTTAAGTCGATCGAGGAAGTGAAGGACAAGCTTGAGTCCATGGGCCTGAGCCTGAAGGCTTAATGCTTCGCATATTTGAGGAGAAACTAGACCATGCGTCACAACGTTAAGAAGGGCCTGAAGCTCGGCACCGATGCGAGCCACACCAAGGCCATGAAGAAGAGCCTTGCTAAGGCCCTCTTCGAGAACGACCGCATCAAGACCACCGAGACCCGTGCTAAGGCGCTGCGTTCGGTCGTCGACCCGATCATCACTTGGGCCAAGAAGGGCGACCTGCACTCTCGTCGTCTGGCTATCGCCAAGCTCGGCGATAAGCAGCTCGTTGCCGAGATTTTCGAAAAGGCTGCTCAGGGCATGTGGCAGGACCGCAACGGCGGTTACACCCGCATCATGAAGCTCGGCAACCGTAAGGGCGACAACGCTCCCATCGTTATCATGGAGCTCGTCACCGAGCCTTGCACGCCTAAGGCCAAGAAGGCTGCTCCGGCCCCCAAGAAGGCCGCTGCTCCCAAGAAGGTCGAGGCTGTCGAGGAGACCGCTGCCGAGGAGGCTCCTGCTGAGGAGACCGCTGAGTAGACATTCCGTCTGCATAGGCTATATTCGAGGGGTACGTTCGCGTACCCCTCTTTTTTTGTCGCGATACCGTTGCTTGTTTGTTGGGAGCGCCCATGACTGCGCCGTCTGATTTCAATTCGATTTCCGAGCTTGACGCCACGCTCGTATTTCGCGTGGCCTATGATGGCTCGTCGTATAGCGGATTTGCCGAGCAGCCGGGACAGACGACGGTTGCGGGTGAGCTACGTCGAGCCATCGAGACGCTGCTTCGCCGCCCGATCGATCTGACGTGCGCGGGGCGTACCGATGCCGGCGTGCATGCCGTGGCTCAGTACATCAGCGTGCCCGTAACGGATGCTGAGCTCGCTTGTACGCGCCGTAGGTGGCTGCGGGCTATGGATGCCCTGCTGCCCAAAGATATCGCCGTAAACGAGGTCTACAAGGCCCGTAAAGGCTTTTCTGCACGTTTTGACGCGCGTTCCCGTACGTATACGTACCGTATTGCCGATCGAGATGCGCGCCCCGTGCTGTCCCGCGGTGCCGTGTGGTGGCATCGCTATCCCTTGGATGTTGAGGCTATGTCTGCTGCCTGCCCCGCTCTGCTGGGCGAGCAGGACTTTAAAAGCTTTTGCAAGGTTGCCTCGGCCGTTGGCAAGCCCACGCATCGCTGCGTGATGCGTGCCGAATTTGGCCACGAGGTTGCGTTTGGCGAGGACATCCTGACGTTCACCATCGAGGGCAATGCGTTTCTGCATTCGATGGTCCGTACGATCGTGGGCACGCTTGTCGAGATTGGCATGCATCGCCGTGAACCCGAGTGGATGCGCGAGGTTATCGATGCTTGCGACCGCACCGCTGCGGGCCCCACGGCTCCTGCCTGCGGCCTTACGTTTATGGGCGTGGATTACGATCCCGCCGAGCTTGTCGTGCTCGACTAGGGTAGGGCTCGACGTGTCGTGCGTCGACACCTGTCATCTGTGGGCTGCGCGTGTGCAACATCTGTTCTTGGCGTGCAATGCAACCGGTGTCTCATTGCTTTTATTGCCGGGGTGTACCATGAACCACGGTTTGATTCATTGCTGTCGAGAGGACGGATAATTTGGTTCGACGTGGCTCGCATCCGCGACTTTCGGTGATCCTTGTGGTAGAAGGTTCGCCCAGCTATGCGATGCGTGCGCTCGAGAGTATCCAGAACCAAGACCTCTACGATTTGCAGATTGTCGTTGTCTGTCGCGATACTGCGCCCGGTGTGCGCCACTCGCTTCAAGTTGCTGCCGACAGGGACATCCATATTGATTTGATTGACGTCGAGGACGCGACGCGCGGCGCGTGTCTTCGTGCCGGTTTTGCTGCCTCGCGCGGCTCTCAAATCATCGCCATGAACGCCGATGAGTGGTTTGCTCCGCAATCCCTTTCCAAGATGGTCGATATCGCGTGCGATACTGCGGCAGACATAGTGTTCCCCACGGTGTCGCTCGACCGCTATGATGCACATCGAGAGCGCCATTCGCGCGTCTTGGATGCTACTCATATTTCCATTGATAGCAAATCTTCGATGGTGGCCGGGCTGCCTCAGTTGATTTTAGGCGGCCTAGTCGTTCAGACCTCTGGCGTGATGTATAGTCGTCCGCTGTTTGAGGCATGCCTGTCGCACGGCAAGGCGTACCGTACGGTTGAGTTTATGGTGTGCGCGCTCTCGCAGGCGCAGCGCGTCTCCGGATGCGGCGACGCTTGTTTCCACACGGTGGCGCCTAAGCTTACAGACGCCTTTGATCCCACCATGTATGCCAAGGTATCCGATGACACCCGAGCGCTCGACGAGCTTGCGGACTCACTCTCGGAAGCAGATAGCGGTGGTCGGCTCAAGCTGGCAAGCCAAAAGTTCTACTTTGCCGGACTGGTCGCCTGCATCGAGAATTTGTGTCTGAGCCCGCATGGGGTGTCGTCAATCGAGCGTTCCGCCCGCATGCGTGATATGCTCGAGGCGCCTCGAACCCGTCAGATGGTCGCCGCGCTCAAGGACAACCATCGGGGACTCGGTCTGTTGTTTGGGCCGATCGCCAGCGCTAAGCCCGCGCGCTGCGTGATGTGTACGCATCTGGCAGCTTTTCTTAACCGGACGGGCGCAAAACCCGCCTAAACGGCTCATTACGAAACAAACTTGCATAGAATTGTTTCGAAATGCGTTCTTATACACAAAAGCCTTCAAATAGCGCTAAACTATTCAAACACTGATTGATTGTCTCCGCCATCTTTTGGAGTGAGGGTTTGTATGGCTAAAAAACGCAATGGGCGCCAGGATGCCATTAGAGATATTGTGCGCAATAAGGATGTCCGCACGCAGCGCGTGCTGGTCGATGAGCTCCGTGCTATGGGCTTTGATTGCACGCAGGCGACTGTCTCTCGCGATATTGCCGATATGGGGCTGCGTAAGCTCCCTGAGGGCATCTATGTTCTGGCAGAGGACCTGCACCTGCAACGTATGGTTTCCGAGCTCGTAACGGGCGTTCTGCGTACTGATAATCTGGTTATGATCAAGACTCAGCCTGGCACGGCTTCCGGCATCGCCGCCGCCGTTGATGCGGCAGAGTTGCCCGATGTGCTTGGCTCGCTTGCCGGCAACGATACGATTTTGGTTATTGCCCAGACGGCCGAGGACGGCGAGCGTCTCGAGGCGCTGATCAATAAGTTGAGCAATTCTCGCAAGTAGGCGTGCGGGTCGTGCGTTCGGCATTGTGTGCGCTGACATAGTGGCTTGTAAGGGGTATCGACGTTGGTCGGTACCCCCTTTTTGTTTGCCGGTATAAAGACCGCCCTCCAGGTCGTTTCAAACTAAAAGGCCCCGAGCAGTTCAATAAGCTGCTCGGGGCCTTGTTGGCTTTAGTCGCGTACTTCTTAGCCGACCGTATCGTCAGGCGTGGGCGAGGGGTCGGGAGTGGGCGTAGGCGTAGGCGTGCCGCCATCGCCGCCGGTCGAACCACCAGTGGAGCCGCCCGTCGAGCCACCGGTCGTACCGGTGCCGCCGGTGGTGTCGCCGCCCGTGGTCTCGGTGGTCGTGGTCGTCGTGGTAGTCGTTGTGGTGGCGGTTTCCTCTTCGTCCTCGTTCTCGTCCTTGTCGTCGTTCTCCGTCTTCTTGGTGTTGTTGGTGCCGTAGAACTTCCAGACGCTGTTGTTCTTGTAGGTGGGCGCCGTTCCGGTCGCAAACTCCTCGCGCTCGGTACCGGTCAGAACGGTGTTCATAAACCGCTTAAAGACAGGCAGGTTGGTGCTGTCGCCCAGCAGGTCCGTGCCGTACTTTTGGATGGGGATCTCGCCCGCGGAATAGCCGGTCCACAGGGCACACGCCAGCTGCGGGGTATAGCCGCAGAACCACAGGTTGGTGGTGTTGTCGGTGGTGCCCGTTTTGCCGGCATAGGGCTGGTTGACGCTCAGGGCGCCAGCAGCACCCGTACCGCTGCCCTGCATGACGCCGGACAGAACATCGGTGACCGCGGCGGCCTCGCCCTCGGTAAGCACCTGTGAGGGATTGTCGGTGTGCTGGTACAGCACCGAGCCGGTACGAGAGTCAATCTCGGTGATGGCGATCGGCTGGCGATAGTAGCCGCCGTTGGCAAACGTCGCGTAGGCGGCGGCCATCTCGAGAGGCGAGATCGAGCCGGTGCCGAGCGTCATGACGGGAACGTCCTCGATGTTGTCCTTGGCGGGGTCGATGCCGAGCTTTTTGACGAGGGACATGATCTTGTTATTGCCGATAGCCTCTGCAACCTGGATATAGCCGGTGTTGGAGGAGTATGCCGTCGCCTGCTTGAGCGTGATGGTGCCGTAGCTTTGGTTGGCGTAGTTTTGCACCTTGGTCGTGGTGCCCTTGGCTGTAAGAGGCGAGTTGCAATTGAGGGTGACGTTGGGGTTCATGCCGTTTTGGATGGCAGTTGCCAGCGTAAAGGCCTTAAAGGTGGAGCCGACGGGGCGCTTGGCCGTGGCGTGGTTTACGTGGTTCTCGTCGGCGTTGTAGTCGTATCCGCCCACCATGCACTTGATGTAGCCGGTCTTGGGGTCGACGACGACCATGCCCATGTCCAGGCCGTCGAGCGAGAGCGTGTCGAGCTGCTGGCGGACGGCATTCTCTGCCACCTGCTGCATCGTGGGGTCGATGGTGGTCTTGACGGTCAGGCCGCCCTTAAAGAGCACGTCGGTCGAGAACTCCTGCTCCAGCAGCTGCTTAACATAGGCGACAAAGTAGGGCTGCGAGTATACGTCGACGCCGCTGCCCGAGATTTCGGTCACATTGAGGGTGATGGGCTCGGCCTGTGCGGCATCGTGCTCCTCCTGGGTGATGTGGCCCAAGCGCAGCATGTTGTCGAGAACCTTGTTGCGACGGGACAGTGCCAGATCAGGATTGACCGTGGGGTCGTACTGCGAGGGCGAGTTGGGAAGGCCGATGAGCAGCGCGGCTTCGCTGAGGGTGAGGTCGGCGGCGCTCTTGGACAGATAGGTTTCGGCCGCGGCCTCGATGCCGTAGGCGCCGTGGCCGTAATAGATGGTGTTGAGGTACATCATGAGGATCTCGTCTTTGGAGTACATGTCCTCCATCTTGATGGCGATGTAGGCCTCGCGCACCTTACGCTCAATGGTCGAGTCGAACTGCTCCTCCTGCAGGATGGTGTTGCGCACAAGCTGCTGGGTGATAGTCGAGGCGCCTTCGTGCCCGCCGCCGAGGGTTGCCACCGCAGCACGCGCGATACCCCATAGGTCGATACCGCCGTGCTCGTAGAAGCGCTCGTCCTCGACGTCAACGGTGCCCTGCAGCACGTAGGGGGAGACCTCGTCCTTGGTGATGGACTTGCGGTTTTGCGTGTAGAAGCTCGCGATCTTGTTGCCGTTGCAGTCGACGATCTCGGTGGGCTCGCTCACCAGATACGCGTTGGCGTCGGTGTAGTCGGGCAGATCGGACAGCCAGCGGTTGACGTTGCCGACCATGCCGATGCCAAACGCCACGCCCGCAATCAGCAGAAAGCCCAAAAACGAGAGCAGGATTATGGGCAGGGCGTGCGTCTTTGAACGGCTGTGTCCCTGTCGTTGGCGAGGACCCATATATTGACCTCCAGGTATGTCGTGCCGGACGGTGGATGTGCCGTCGGGGCAGGATGGACATAAGTTATTACACGATAAACCAAACGGGGCGCGCGAGGCCTCGTGTATGCTGGAAGACGGCATTTTTCAGAGTGAATGCATACCTTGGTAAGGAGTTTGTCGATGGCGATTCGGGCGATGGGGCCGAGCGGACAATACGAGACTGGATTGGATGCTGCCGGTGCGGCGCTGCCCGAGCTGCTGGCGCCGGCGGGCGGACTCGACCAGATGCTTGCGGCCATCGCCGCGGGCGCCGATGCCATCTATGCGGGGTTGGGCGGCTTTAACGCCCGTGTGAGTGCCCATGGCTTTACGGATAACGAGTTTGCGCGCGGCTGCGCCGTGGCGCATGCCCATGGCGTGCGTGTGTACGTAACGCTCAACGTGTTCGTGTTTGACGATGAGCTTGCCGACGCCGTGGCGTTGGGAGCTCATGCACTGGAGCTGGGCGCCGATGCTCTGATTGTCGCCGATGCCGGGTTGGCCTGCGCACTGCGCGCGGCGATTCCCGGGGTCGAGATTCACCTGTCCACGCAGGCGGGCGTTCATAGCGAAGGCGCCGTGCGGCTTGCCGCCGATGAGCTGGGGGTCGAGCGCGTGACGACGGCACGCGAGCTGGCGGTCGACGAGATTGC
>CAUBMI010000073.1 GCA_958436995.1 uncultured Collinsella sp. | reverse complement strand
ATTGCCGTTGCCTATGCGGCGGCGCTGGCGAGCCAGACGCTCGGTTGCGAACCCGAACATATGGATGTTGCCTGCTCGGGCAACATCATCAAGAACGTTAAGAGCGTGACCGTGCCCAACTCGGGCGGTATGCACGGTATTGAGGCCGCGGCCGTGCTGGGTGCGGTGGGCGGTGACGCCAAGAGCGCGCTCGAGGTGCTCGAGAGCGTTGACGATGCGGATCGTGCTCGCGTGACTGAGCTGCTTGTCGACGCCGACTACTGTGATGTGTCGCTCGTCGAGGGCGTGCCCAACCTCTACATCAAGGTGACTGCCACGGCTGGTGGCCATACCGCGGTCGTCGAGATTACCGATCACCACACCAATGTCACGTGCCATACGCTCGACGGTATTCCGGTATGCGGCAAGTCGGCGGGGGAGTGTGCCGCCTGCGCCGAGCGCGTGGTGGCCGAGCGGGCGGCGGATAAGGCCGACACACCCATGTCGATCGAGTCCATCATTGACTTTATCGAGGACGGCGACATTGAGGACGCCCGCGCTGCCGTTGAGCGTCAGATTGAGCTGAATGGCGCGATCAGTGCTGAGGGCCTTGCGCACGCTTGGGGCGCCGAGGTGGGCCGTACGCTGCTGGGTGCTCGTGCCGATGACGTTGCCTGCCGTGCCCGTGCCCGTGCGGCCGCCGGGTCCGACGCCCGCATGAACGGCTGTGCGCTGCCGGTCGCCATTGTGTGCGGCTCTGGCAATCAGGGCATTACCTGTGCCTTGCCCGTTATGGAGTATGCCGAGTACCTGCGCTGCGACCACGATCGCCTGGTGCGCGCCGTAATGCTGTCCGATCTTATCGCCGTGCATATCAAAAGTTATATTGGTGCGCTCTCGGCGTTTTGCGGTGCTATTTGCGCCGCGTGCGGTGCTGGTGCCGCGATTACCTGGCTGTGCGGCGGCACGCGCGAGCAGATCGGTGCGACGGTCTCCAATACGCTCGGCAACGTGGGCGGCATCGTGTGCGATGGCGCCAAGGCAAGTTGCGCCGCCAAGATTTCGGCTGCTGTCGATGCAGCGATTCTGGGCCACGATATGGCCATGCAGGGCCGCGGCTTCCGTGCCGGCGAGGGCCTGATCCAGGATACGGTGGAGGAGACGATTGCCAGCATGGGCTATGTGGGCCGTGTAGGCATGAAGGACACCGACGTCGAGATCCTCAACATCATGATCGGCAAGACCGTCGTCGATTGCTAGGGGCTCCGGATCACTGCATCTTGCTGTTAAAGTCGTCGCTCTTGTGGCCGTAAAGCACCTGCCTGCATAGTGGGCAGGTGCATTTCTTTGCCGGCAAACGGTTAATAATTGTCGGTAAACGGTAGTTAGAATCAGGAATAGTCATTTAGTTTCAAGTAGTGTCAGATGTTTGCATCAACTAAAAGTGCAGATAAAAGACGGCGTCCTGTTCATTTACTTTGAAAAACTATGAATACATATGAAAAACTATGATTGCGAATGAGAATTACTTGCAATAGACTGTAGTTACGGAAGGGGCACCTGCCCAAACGCGCGCAACGGTCGGGGCTTTCCGTTTGAACGTTTCCTTACAGGAAAGGCAGCTCAGCGATGAAATTCGCAACCCGCATCAACTCCTACTACCGAACCGGTGAGAAGAACATCGACCACGTCTTCGACCAGTTCCAGCACGTCGGCCTCACCCATGTGGACCTTAATTACCCTGAGCACGTGGTGGACATCTCCGCCGAGGAGATGAAGGCCAAGCTCGACGCGCACGACCTCAAGCTCAACGGCACTGCTCTTCGCTTTCGCAACGACTTTATCAATGGCGACCTGGGCAATCAGGATCCCGCACTCGCTGGGGAGGCGCTTAAGCTCTGCTATGAGGCCTGTGATTACTCTCGCACCTGCGGCGGCGATACCGTGACGATCTGGCTCGGTCATGACGGCTTTGACTACAGCTTCCAGATCGACTACACCCTCGTGTTTGACAACCTCGTTAAGGCGTTCCAGGCGGTTTGCGACTATGCGCCCGATCTGCATATCTCCATCGAGTACAAGCCCTATGAGGAGCGCAGCTACGCCTATATCGATACGATGGGCCTCACCGGCATGATCCTCAACGCGGTGGACCGCGAGAATCTTGGCGTTACGCTCGATTACTGTCACATGCTCATGAAGCACGAGAACCCCGCGATGGCTACCGATATCTTCGGTCGTGCCGGCAAGCTCTACGGCATTCACCTCAACGATGGCTACGGCGTGATGGACGACGGACTCATGATCGGCATGGCTACGCCTGTCAAGACGCTCGAAATGCTCTTCTATCTCAAGAAATACGCCTTTGACCACGCTATCTACTTCGATACGTTCCCAATTATCGAGGATGCGGAAGGGGAGTGCGCTCATAACCTCGCTATGATGAAGCTTATGAATGACTCCTTGGAAAGTGTGGGCCAGGAAAAGATACAGTCCGCGATTGATGCAAACGATGCACTTGCAGCGGCCGCGCTCGTGCGCGAGCTCTTCTGCGCTATGGGGAGGTAATCATTCTATGAAACGTGATTGGGAAGCTACTGCCGAGGGCATTCTTGCCGCCGTGGGCGGCCCCGAGAACATCTCGGGCATGACGCACTGCGCCACTCGTCTTCGCCTGAACCTGCGCGACGATTCCAAGTGTGACGATGCGGCCGTTAAGGAAGTCGACGGCGTGGTCAACACCGTCAACTCAGCCGGCCAGTACCAAGTGCTGATTGGCACCGAGGTACCCAAGCTCTATGAGAAGTTCGATCCGCTTGTCAAGGGCTCGGGCGCCGAGGTCTCCACGAGCGCTTCCTCCGATGAGGGCATCGTCTCCAGGATTTTCTCCGCCATCTCGGGTGTCTTTGCTCCGTTGCTGCCCGCCATGGCCGGCTCCGGTATCCTCCGCGGCTTGCTGATTCTTGCGGTTCAGCTTGGTCTTATCACCGAGGGCACGGGTACCTACACCATCCTCTACACCCTCTCGATGAGTGTGTTCTACTTCCTGCCGATGCTTCTAGGCTTCTCCTCGGGCAAACGCTTCGGTGCGAGCCCGTACCTTTCGGCCCTGATCTGCGCCTGCTTGCTCTATCCCGATTTTATCGGCTTGATGGGCGATGCGGGCAACGGCGCCATGAGCGAGTTCTTCGGCATTCCTGTGGTGCTCATGAGCTACAACTCCACCGTTATCCCGGCCATCATCGCCATCTGGGTCTACTCGTTCCTCTATAAGTTCCTGGATGAACATGTGCCCGAGACCCTCAAGCTCGTCGTGCTTCCCGCGGTCTCGCTGATAACCATGGTCCCCGCCACCATGCTCGTGATCGGTCCTTTGGGTGTCTATGCCGGCGAGGGCATCGCCTTCGTGGTCAACTGGCTCATCGCCCGCTCCAACGTGCTTGCTGGCATCCTGGTGGGCGGCGGCTGGTCCGTGCTCGTCTCGATGGGTATCCACTGGGCAGTCAACCCCATCATGATTAACAACATCGCCTCCAATGGCTTCGACTACATTTGCCCGGCCACCTTTGCCTGCAACTTCGCTGTTATCGGCTGCGCCCTCGGCGTCTTCCTCAAGGCCCGCGATCAGAAGCTCAAGAGCTTTGCCATGACCGGTGCCGTGACCATCTGCCTCTCTGCCATCATCGAGCCCACGCTCTTTGGCATGCTTGTCAAGAACAAGAAGCTCTTCTTGGCTCAGATCATCGGCGGTGCCTGCGGCGGCGCGTTCCTCGGCCTTTTCAAGGTCGTCACCACGGCCTTTGTCTTTGGCTCCGTCACTACGTTCCCGGCCTTCGTCTCCTCCGATCCGATGAACTTCGCTTTCGCCATGATCGGCATGGTTATCTCGGCTGTTGTCGCCGGCGTACTCGGCTACATCTTCACCGACAAGGACGATCAGCTCGCCTAGTCTTGCTTTGGGGCTACGAGTCATGAGCCCAAGGCTAAGACCGACTTCCATCTAATAAGGGGTCGCTGCTTATATCGCAGCGGCCCTTTTTGCTTTTGTTTGGCTTGATTAGGTTAAACTTTGAAAATAGATGAAAAGGAAGGAACGCCGATGATTCCGTATGAGCGCCATGAACTGATTCTTAATAAGCTAAAGGAGGCTGACCTGCTCAAGATAGATGAGCTCGCGGCCTTTATGCCCGATGTGTCGATGTCTACGCTGCGCCGCGACCTCAAGGAGCTCGAGAAGCGGGGGAGCATCGAGTATCTGACCGGCGGTGCGGTCAAACTGCATTCTGCAGCTCGCGAGGTGAGTGTCTTTGAAAAGGGCGCGCAGCGGAGTAGCGAGAAGGACCTGATTGCGCGTCGTGCGGCAGCGGAGGTCGAGGACGGTGAGACGGTCTATGTCGACTCCGGTACCACCGCGACGGCGCTCCTGAGTCTGCTCGTCGACAAACCAGTGACTATCTACACCACCAACGGCTACGCATGTAGGTTTACGGGCGACCTCGCTGCCAAGGTGGTGGTTATTGGCGGCGACTTTAATCCCGTTACCTGCTCGCTGACCGGGCCAATGGTGGAGAACGCGTTGCGTGAGCTGTACTTTGACCGGGCGTTTATAGGCGTCAACGCGGTGGACGAGGATCGTGGCATCATGACGCCTGGTTATCCCGAGGCTATCAAAAAGCGCATTGTGATGCGGAATTCCCAAGCGAGTTATGTACTCGCCGATAGCTCCAAGTTCCATGTGTTTTCAAATGTAAAGGTGTGCGACCTGGAGGGCTTTACTGTTATCTCCGACAAGCGCGACGCCAAAATCGGCGAGCGTGTCAAGATGATTACGGCCTAGGACGCCGGGGCATCGCATCCTGTCCTCAAGTCGTTGCCTACGTAAGGAAGCATGCGGCAAACGTACCTGACCTTTTGTCTCATTCCAGATTTGTGGACTAGCTTAGTTCGTCGGCTACTTGGTGTTCGTAGAAGGCTTCTACTACGGCGTTAAAGTCGCGGGCGAAGCCTTCCATGGTTCCGCGCCAGGTGACTCGGTTGGGCTTGCCCTGGCCTACATAGGCAGTCTGAATGCCGCAGGCGGGGCTAGGGAAGTCGCGTTTGGGATCGTTGCCCACCATAAGGACCTCATGTGGCTCGAGCCCCATGACCTGCAGCTGCTCTAGATAATATGTGGCATCGGGCTTGCAGCGCGTGGCGTTGCCCATGTGCGTTACGAGCTCGAAGGGCGCGTCTGTCAGCTCGCCCCAGCCCATGCGGCATTCGATGGCCCCCTGGGGAAAACTGGGGTTGGTGAAGAGCGCGCAGCGCAGTCCTGCATCCTGTACGGCCTGGAGCGCGGCGTGTGCGCCCGGCATGGCTTTCGCATTGATCATGTCATCGTTCTTGTACGGCAGGACTTCGCGATCGTAGTAGGTAAACGCCTCGTAGATGAGTGGGTCCGAGAGGCAAATGCCGCACCGGCGCTCAACCTCTTCCTGGTAAAACTCAAGATTGGTGCGATTGTCCGTACTGTTGCGACGATTGGCGTTGAGGTCGACCAGGATGGTGCCGAGGCGTGCCATCGTGCCCCCGCGGCTGCGACGTCCGATATCCGCGAGCATCGATGAGACATCCTTAAAATAGCGAAGGATGAACGCGTTGAGGTTGATGCTAAGAAGCGTTTCGTCCATATCGAAAACGACTGCTTTGAGCACGCGGGCACCTTTCTCGAAAAATCGATCTAGAATCGTTGGCTCCGGATACTTTACCCCAAAGCCGAATGCCTGGCTGGTTATCGTCAAGTTGCGGAGACGTGTGTTCATAAGATTACGAAAAAGTCTCCACACGAGTAAAAAATCGCAGTTCACGCTTGAAATCGAACTCATTTCCCCGTAACCTATACGAACGTGATTGCATAAGCGTCACATTAGTATCTGTCGGCTCCCGAGTGTTCCTAAACGTTGTGTGCTTGTCGCACCCTTCTGTAGGTCCTAGCAATCGGGGCCCCGTAGTTCGAAAGGGGTCCACCTTTGAGTGAGATTCAGAACTCGTCCATTTTCTCTCTTGACGATGTCAACGAGGAGGAGATGAACAACCTCATCGACGGTACGATTACCGACTTTGATGAGGGCGATCTCGTTAACGGCACTGTCGTTAAGATCGAGCATGACGAGGTGCTCGTTGACATCGGATTCAAGTCCGAGGGCGTTATCCCGGTCCGCGAGCTGTCCATCCGCAAGGACGCTAACCCTGCAGACATCGTTGCACTCGGTGATCCCATCGAGGCTCTGGTTCTCCAGAAGGAGGACAAGGACGGTCGTCTGGTCCTGTCCAAGAAGCGTGCCGAGTACGAGCGTGCTTGGAACCGCATCGAGGAGAAGTTCAACTCCGGCGAGAACGTCGAGGGCGAGGTTATCGAGGTTGTCAAGGGCGGCCTGATCCTCGACATCGGCCTGCGTGGTTTCCTGCCCGCTTCCCTCGTCGACCTCCGTCGCGTCAAGGACCTCACCTCTTACATGGGCACCCGCATCGAGGCCCGCGTCATCGAGATGGACCGCAACCGCAACAACGTCGTCCTCTCCCGTCGCGTCGTGCTCGAGGAGTCCCGTAAGGCCGAGCGCTCCGAGATCCTGTCCAAGCTCAAGTCTGGCATGCGTCTTCAGGGCACCGTTTCCTCCATCGTCGACTTCGGCGCCTTCGTCGACCTCGGCGGTATCGACGGCCTCATCCACATCTCCGAGCTCTCCTGGAACCACGTCAACCATCCTTCCGAGGTTGTCAAGGTCGGCCAGGAGGTCGAGGTCGAGGTTCTCGACGTCGATCTTAACCGCGAGCGCATCTCCCTGGGTCTCAAGCAGACCACCGAGGATCCGTGGCGCGCACTGGTCAAGAAGTACCCCGTCGGCGCTATCGTCGAGGGCACTGTGACCAAGCTTGTCCCGTTTGGCGCTTTCGTCGACCTGGGCGAGGGCATCGAGGGCCTGGTGCACATCTCCGAGATGGCCAACAAGCACGTCGATCAGCCTTCTCAGGTCACCCACGTGGGCGACAAGGTTCAGGTCAAGGTCATGGAGATCGACCTCGACCGTCGTCGTATCTCCCTGTCCATGAAGTCCGCTGCTGAGACTCTGGGCGTCGAGATTGAGGTTACCCCGCTGCCTTCCGAGAAGAAGGACGAGGAGACCGACGCCGAGTAAATCGGTTTGACGATCACTTGTTTTAAGGGATCCGTCCGCAATGGACGGGTCCCTTTTTGCATTTAGTGCCGAGATGCACGATGCTGCCCGGGCAGTTCGTTTGCTATTGGGTTGTCGGTGCATGAAAAATTGCCGACATCCCGCCTCGGGGAGGAGGCGGGAACGCACCGAGTAGACGGAGGGGTGCGGAGCGCGGTCGCGTCTCGACTGACGACGTTGCCCATCGACGGAACTATTGTAGCGCATGGGTGGTTCTTGGTTTATCGTGCACGCGCTTGGGTTGTGCCATTGCGTGTGCTGGCGGTGTGCTACACTCTTTCACTGCTGAGTGGGCCAGACGGTCGCGCGATGTGCTGCTTGCGGCACGCGTGAGGAAAGTCCGGGCTCCAGAGGGCGGGATGCCGGCTAACGGCCGGGCGGAGTGATCCGACGGAAAGCGCCGCAGAAAAGAAGACTCCCACCTGCGCCGCAAGGCGTAAAGGGAAAAGCTGAAACGGTGGTGTAAGAGACCACCAGCGTCGTGGCAACACGGCGGCTTGGCAAGCCCCATCCGGAGCAAGCGCGAATAGGAACGCTATGGGCCGGCCCGGTCCGCGTTCGGGTAGCGTGCGTGGAGCTGCACGGTAACGTGCAGACAAGATAAATGACCGTTCACGACAGAACCCGGCTTATAGGCCCACTCAGCTTTCTTGTTGACGCTGCGACGGCGTCAGCTGGCCGATTTGGCGCTCATTCGTCGGTCGCCGCCATAAGGCGTGCTCCCTCCTCTTTCGGGCCAAATCGACTCAGCTGGCGCCGTCTCGCTCATATGACCCAATCCACTGTCAAGGGCCACAATGGCCCCGCCGACCG
>CAUBMI010000072.1 GCA_958436995.1 uncultured Collinsella sp. | reverse complement strand
GGGACGCAGCGTGCTCATTTCAAGCCATCTACTCGACGACCTGGCAGACCTCACCAACTCGTTCTACTTCATCGAGGCCGGCACGCTCGTGGAAAAGATCGAGTCGTCCTCGCAGACGCTCAAGCAGGAATACCTCGATACATACGAGGGAGATGAATGACATGAAACTATTTGAACAGCTGAAGTCCAATGCGTCGCGCATGGCTGTCTACGCCATCCTCGTGGCAACGGCTTTATGCGGAATCGCGGCACCCGTCTATGCGCTCAACGGAGAGAAAGGCGATGTCGAACCCGCGTACATGGCTTCGACGGTTAAAGACCGGTACAAAGCCTTCTCTGGAGACACGTTTTACGTAGCAGAGTACGACACGACCTACCGTCAGCTTCGCTACAACAAGGGCTACGACTATCTAGGCGCAGAGGCAATCAGCTATACGTCGGGTTGGTACCGCTCCAACTATGGACACATAACCCAGTTCAAGTGTAACTACCGTGTGTACAACTAAAGCAACCGGCCGGGACGAGGGGTGACGCAAAAGCGTCGCCCCTCGTTTTTAACCATGTCAACTGAACCTAGTTCAGTTTGGTTGATTTCCGATCTCAGCCGAACACATTGAGCGGAAAGGCCGTTCCCGCAGTCAGTCGAACGTCCCCGGGGCCCTTCTCAGGCCCCGGGGACGGCATTTTCCCAGTTGAAGGAACGGTGGAGATGTGTTTCGATGGGTCAGATTCGTGTCGTTCCGAAAAGACCGTGAACCTTTTGTGGGACGCGCGGCGCCGTGGTACCATAGCCGAGTTTGTTGTCTTGGTCGGAAACCAAGACGCCTTATGCGCTGATCGGTAACCAGCGCCTGACCAATAAGGAGTCCTACCATGAAGCAGGGTATCCATCCCCAGTATGTCGAGTGCACGGTGACGTGCTCCTGCGGCAACACCTTCAAGACGCACGCTACCGTGTCCGAGATGAAGGTCGAGCTTTGCAACGAGTGCCACCCGTTCTACACCGGCCAGCAGAAGTTCGTCGACACCGGTGGACGCGTCCAGCGCTTCGCCGACAAGTTCGGTGGCGCCGCTGCCGCCCAGCTCAAGAAGGCTGAGGAGGCCAAGGCTGCCAAGGCCGCCAAGGCTGCTGAGGCCGAGGCTGCTCGCAAGGCCGCCGCTGAGGCTAAGGCTGCCGAGAAGGCTAAGCGTGCCGCTAAGTTTGCCGAGGAGGCTGCCAAGCAGGCCGCCGAGGCTCCCGTCGAGGAGGCCGCTGCCGAGGCCGAGACCACCGAGGCTGCTGAGTAAATAGCTCGCCGCGGAATCGCTCGCATTCATGGCATAAGGGCCGTGCATCCGTTCGGGTGCGCGGCCCTTTTCTTTTTATTGGTGCAAGCTAGCTCGTCCCCATTGCACCAGATTGGTGCGAAGGGGACAGGTTGGTTTGCACCAAATGGCAGAGTGACGGCGTTTTCCCAGATAAAACCTGCCAAAATAAACCAGTCCCTTTTTGGCAGGTCGGTCGGGTCGTAGTTATTACGTGGCGGTCGAGGTCGACCGTATAGGCCGCGTCCTGTTTGGCTAAAGTACATTTATCTGTGTTTAACTCGCCCGAGGCTGCATGGCGTGGGCGATGGCCAAAAAGGAAAACCACATGGGATTCATGTCAAAGCTGCTGTCCTTTGGATCCGATAAGGACCTTAAGCGCTACTACAAGATCGTCGATCAGATCAACGGTCTTGAGCCCCAGTTTGAGAAGATGACCGAGGAAGAGCTCCGCGCCCAGACCGATAAGTTCCGTGAGCGTTACGCCAACGGCGAGTCGCTCGACGACATGCTCCCCGAGGCTTTTGCCACCGTGCGTGAGGCTTCCAAGCGCATCACGGGCATGCGTCACTTTGACGTGCAGCTCATTGGCGCCATGGCACTGCACGAGGGGCATATCGCCGAGATGAAGACCGGCGAAGGCAAGACCCTGGTCTCCACGCTGGCCGGCTACCTCAACGCTATTGCCGGCAAGGGTGTACACGTCGTTACCGTCAACGATTACCTGGCCAAGCGCGACTCCGAGTGGATGGGCCGCATCTACAAGTACCTGGGAATGACCGTCGGTCTGCTCCAGAACAACATGCCGCTCGAGCTCAAGCGTCCGGCCTACCAGGCAGACGTCACCTACGGCACCAACTCCGAGTTCGGTTTCGATTACCTGCGCGACAACATGGTCACTCGCCCCGAGCAGCGCGTGCAGCGCGGCCACCATTACGCCATCGTCGACGAGGTCGACTCCATCCTGATCGACGAGGCACGTACCCCGCTCATCATCTCGGGTGCCGGCACCAAGTCCGCCAGCACCTACAAGGACTTCGCGCGTGCCGTGCGCGGCCTTGAGCGCGGCGAGGACGTCTCGCACGACATGCTCACCGCCACCGAGGACGTAGAGCCCACGGGCGACTACGTCATGGACGAGGCCAAGCACACTATCGCCGCCACCGAGCGCGGCCTTAAGAAGATTGAGCGCCGCCTGGGTATCGATGACATCTATGCCGATCTCTCCGGTCAGCTGGTCAACCACCTGCAGCAGGCGCTGAAGGCCCAGTACATGTTCCACCGCGACAAGCAGTACGTGGTCACCAACGGCGAGGTCAAGATCGTCGACGAGTTCACCGGCCGCATCATGGAAGGCCGCCGCTACTCCGAGGGCCTGCATCAGGCCATCGAGGCCAAAGAGGGCGTGCTCGTGCGCGAGGAGAACCAGACGCTGGCCACCATCACCTTGCAGAACTACTTCCGTCTGTATGACAAGCTCTCCGGCATGACCGGTACGGCACTCACCGAGGATGCCGAGTTCCGCGAGATCTACAAGCTGCCCGTCGAGGTTATCCCCTCCAACAAGCCCGTTCAGCGTGTCGACCACGAGGACCTGGTGTACCGCACCATCCAGGCCAAGTACAACGCCGTTGCCGACGACGTCGAGCGACGTCACGCCAAGGGCCAGCCGGTCCTGGTGGGCACCGTCTCCATCGAAAGCTCCGAGAAGCTGTCGGCCGCCCTTACCAAGCGCGGTATCGCGCACGAGGTCCTCAACGCTAAGCATCACGAGCGCGAGGCTCATATCGTTGCCCAGGCCGGACGCTACGGCGCCGTGACCATCGCTACTAACATGGCCGGTCGTGGTACCGACATCCTGCTGGGTGGCAATCCCGACGAGCTGGTGCGCGAGCGCCTTGAGTACGAGGGCCTGACCATGGAGGACGTGACGCCCGAGCAGCTCGAGCAGTTTAACGCTGAGGCCAAGGAGACCTGCAAGGCCGAACGCGAGCGCGTGCTTGCCGCCGGCGGCCTGACCGTCATCGGCACCGAGCGCCATGAGTCCCGTCGTATCGACAACCAGCTGCGTGGCCGCTCCGGTCGTCAGGGCGATCCGGGCGAGACTCAGTTCTACCTGTCGCTCGAGGACGACCTCATGCGCCTGTTCGGCGGCGACAAGATGGACCGCGTTTCCAAGATGATGGTTACCGCCGACATGGGCGACGACATGCCCATCCAGCACAAGATCATCTCCAAGGCCGTCGAGAACGCCCAGCACAAGGTCGAGAGCATCAACTTCTCCATGCGCAAGAGCGTTCTTGAGTACGACGACGTCATGAACAAGCAGCGCCAGGTCATCTACGCCGAGCGCAACAAGATTCTGGACGGCAAGGACCTGACCGATCACATCACCGAGGTCATGCACGATACCGTGTACCGCTGTGTTCAGGAGTTCTGCACCAAGGACAGCCACGATGGCGAGCGCGATCTCGAGGGCCTGCGCAAGTGGGTCGTGGAGCTCACCGGGCATATCGACACGCCCAAGTTCCCCGACGAGGACTTCGAGGCCCTGGCTGCCGATGTCCTGGCCTACGTTGAGAAGTGCTACAACATGAAGGCCGAGCGCCTGGGTGAGGACCTCATGCGCGAGCTCAACACCCAGGTCATGCTGCGCGTCATCGATACCCGCTGGATGAACTACCTGCAGGAGATGGACTACCTCAAGACCGGTATCGGACTGCGCGGCTTTGGCCAGCGCGACCCGCTGGTCGAGTACAAGACTGAGGCTTATGGTGCCTTCCAGATGCTCGTTGACACCATGTACGAGGATTACCTGCGCACCGTTCTGCGCATCGAGATCAAGGCCGCCCCGCAGGCCGTGGAGCACAAGGAGGACCCCGCGCTCGAGGGTGCGCGCTTCTCCGGCCCCGCCGACGTCGATGGCGACAACGGCAGCTCGGTGCTGCGCAAGCAGGCACAGGTTCAGGCTCGTACGGCCGTCCAGGGAGGCCCGGCTGCTGTCAACAACGGCGGCAAGGTGACCACCTACCGCAAGTCCGAGAGCGATGACCCTTATGTCAACGTGGGCCGCAACGACCTTTGCCCCTGCGGCAGCGGCAAGAAGTTCAAGTACTGCCACGGCAGGAATCGTTAATGGCCGAGGCTTTAGAGGTAACGCCCGCCGAGCTGGACGCGTTTGCGGACCGGCTCGGCGAGGTCGAGTCGTATCTTCATTTGGACGAGAAGCGCACGCGCGTGACCGAGCTCGAGGCAAAAAGCGTGGCCCCCGGCTTTTGGGATGACGCCGACGCCGCTCGCGCCACCATGGAGGAGATCGCTCGCGCCAAGGAAGATATCGCTGCCGTGGATACCGCGCGCGGCGAGCTATCTGACGCCCGCGCGGCGCTGGAGCTTGCCGAGGAGATGGGCGACGACCCCGATGCCGCCGCATTGCGCGAGGAGGCTGCCGCTACGGCAGAACGCCTGGCCCGCGCTATCGACGAGCTCGAGCTTTCGAGCTGGTTTACCGGTGAGTTCGATCACGGCGACGCGATTGTGACCATCAAGCCCGGACAGGGTGGCCTGGAGGCACAGGACTGGACCTTCATGCTCTTTAAGATGTACATGAAGTACTGCCAGCGTCGCGGCTGGAAGGTCACCATTAACGACTGCCCCGCGGCTGAGGTCATCGGCATCGACCGTGCGACCTTTACCGTCGAGGGCAAGGACGCGTTTGGCATGCTGCGCGCCGAGGCCGGCGTTCACCGCCTGGTACGCATCAGCCCCACCGATGATAAGAAGCGCCGCCAGACCACGTTTGCCGGCGTCGAGGTCATTCCCGTGTTGCCCGACGATATCGACATCGAGATCAGTCCCGACGATATCCGCGTGGACGTGTATCACGCGAGCGGTCCGGGCGGCCAGGGCGTCAACACCACCGACTCTGCCGTACGCGTGACGCATTTTCCCAGCGGCATCGTTGTCACTTGCCAAAACGAGCGCAGCCAGATTCAAAACAAGGCCGCGTGCATGCAGATTCTCAAGGCCCGTCTGTACGAGATCGAGCTCGAGAAGCGCGCCGAGGCCCTGGATGAGATTCGCGGGCCCAAGACCACGATCGGTTTTGGCAACCAGATTCGCAGCTACGTGCTCTACCCGTATCAGATGGTCAAGGACCTGCGCACGGGCGTGGAGACCAGCAACGTCGAGGCCGTTCTCGACGATGGCGATCTGGATCCGTTTGTGATCGGCTACCATCGTTGGGCAACCGGCAACGCCGATGCGGAAGCATCGTCTGCCTAGGCACATGATTGGCTCCGGGTCGATGCAAACACTGCGCAGGGGTGGTATTTGCCCGGTGAATCGGTAGAATCGAATACAGCAAGAAGTTCAAAGCGCACTCGTTTGGGTGCGCTTTTTTGAGGGAGGCAGCATGGCATATCGTCTGGACATCAAGCGCATTCTTTCGATGAACTTCTTTCATGACTTGCCCAAGATTATGTTTGGCTGCGCCCTGGCAGCTATCGCGACAGACTTGTTTTTGATCCCCAACGGCCTTGCCGCCGGCGGCGTCACAGGCCTTGCCACCATTATTCAGGCGGTCGGCGCCTCGCATGGCATATCGCTTCCCGTCGGTATCCAGACCATCGTGATGAATGCCTTGCTGCTGCTGGTTGTTATGCGCGAGGGTGGCATGTTCTACGTGGTGCAGACGGCGACCGGTTTTGTGCTGCTGGGTTTTTTCACCGACCTGTTCGCTCCGTTTGTGGCGCCGCTGGCACATGCCGACCTGATGCTGCCCGCTATGTGGGGCGGCATTATCACGGGCATCGGGTATGGCATGGTGTTGCGCGCCGGTGCCAACACTGGCGGCTCTGACACGATCGGCCAGATCATCTCGCGCAACACATCGCTGCCGGTTGGCTCGACCGTCATGGCGATCGATGTTGCCGTGTGCGCGCTGTCGGCCCCGGTCTTTTCGGTCGAAAACGCGCTGTATGCGGGCCTTTCGATGGTCATTAGCGGCTACGTGATCGATGCCGTGGTCGACGGTGGCAACAGGCGCCGTATGGTGCTCATCATCTCGGACAAGTTTCCCGATATCGCGGCCGACATCATGTATGGCCTGGGCCGCGGCTGCACCAAGTTTAGGGCGACCGGCATGTACTCGGGTGCCGAGAAGCCGGTGATCATGGTCATTGTGAGCCGCCGCGAGCTCAACACCCTCAAAACGATCGTGCGCGAGCGCGATCCTCACGCCATTGTGACGGTCGCCGACGTTACGGAAACCTTCGGTGAGGGATTCAAGGACATTAACGCGTAGGGCCGACTGCGTTCCATCCAAAAGACGTTCACATTGATAAACCGTTTCATCAGCGGTTCTGCCTGCTCAATTGTTCAAATAATGATAAATACTCTGGTAAAGCTTCCAGTTTCCAGCATAATGAATGACGTACGTGCATCGCGGCTGTGTTGGGACTACCTTTCCGTGCCGTGCGCATCTTGTCTTAAGAGGATGAAAGGAAGGCACAATGAGCGACGAAGAGCTCAAAAAGGTTGCCAACGAGGTAAGGAAGGGCATCGTCACCGGCGTGCACGCTGCCAAGTCCGGCCATCCGGGCGGTTCGCTCGGCGCTGCCGACATCATGACCTATCTGTACTTTGAGGAAATGAACGTCGACCCGGCCGACCCCCGCAAGGCCGACCGCGATCGCTTCGTGCTTTCCAAGGGTCACTGTGCACCTGGCCTGTACGCCGTGCTTGCCGAGCGCGGGTTCTTCCCCAAGGAGGATCTCGAGACGCTGCGCCACATCGGCAGCCACCTGCAGGGTCACCCCAACATGAACGACACCCCGGGCGTCGATATGTCCACCGGTTCGCTCGGCCAGGGCATCTCCGCCGCCGTGGGCATGGCCGTTGCCGCCAAGCACTGGGGCGACGACTATCGCACCTACGCCCTGCTGGGCGACGGCGAGAGCGAGGAGGGCCAGGTCTGGGAGGCCGCCATGTTTGCCGGCAACCAGCAGCTTGACAACCTCTGCGTGATCGTCGACCACAACGGCCTGCAGATCGACGGCCCCGTCGAGGAGGTCAACGACCCCATGCCGCTCGCCGACAAGTTCCGCGCCTTCAAGTTCCACGTGGTGGAGCTCGCCGACGGCAACGATTTCGATCAGATCCGCGCCGCCTTTGCCGAGGCCCGCGCCACCAAGGGTCAGCCGACCGCCATCATCGCCGAGACCACCAAGGGCAAGGGCGTTTCCTTTATGGAGAACCAGGTGGGTTGGCACGGCAAGGCCCCCAACAATGAACAGTTTGAGCAGGCCATGGCAGAGCTCACGGCCGCCGGAGAGGAGCTCTAGGATGGCAGACGTCAAGAAAATCGCCACGCGCGTAAGCTACGGCGAGGCCCTCGTCGAGCTCGCCAACGAGCACGATGACTTTGTGGTCCTCGACGCCGACCTGGCCGCCGCCACGCAGACCGGCAAGTTCAAGGCAGCCTGCCCCGACCGCTTCTTCGATGTGGGCATCGCCGAGAGCAACCTGATGGGTGTTGCCGCTGGTATCGCGACCACCGGCCGCGTTGCCTTCGCGAGCAGCTTTGCCATGTTTGCCGCTGGCCGCGCCTTTGAGCAGGTCCGCAATTCCATCGGCTACCCGCACCTTAACGTTAAGATTGGTGCCACGCACGCCGGTATCTCGGTGGGCGAGGATGGCGCCACGCACCAGTGCTGCGAGGATATCGCCCTGATGCGCGTCATCCCCGGCATGACCGTGATTGTTCCCGCCGACGACGTGGAGGCCCGCGCCGTGACGCGCGCCGCCTACGAGTGCGACGGCCCCGTGTACATGCGCTTTGCCCGTCTGGCCTCGCCGGTCATCAACGACCCCGAGACCTACAAGTTCGAGGTGGGCAAGGGCATCGTCATGCGCGAGGGCGCCGACGTCACCATCATCGCTTGCGGCCTGATGGTCGGCGAGGCTCTCGAGGCCGCTGAGCAGCTTGCTGCCGAGGGCATCGATGCCGAGGTCATCAACATGCACACCATCAAGCCCATCGATGCCGACCTGATCGTCAAGAGCGCCACCAAGACCGGCCACGTCGTGACTGTCGAGGAGCACTCCGTGATCGGTGGCCTGGGCAGCGCCGTTGCCGATGTTCTGTGCGAGCAGTGCCCGACGCCGCTCAAGAAGATTGGCGTCAACGACACCTTCGGCGAGTCCGGCCCGGGTGCCGAGCTCCTGCACAAGTACGGCCTGGACGCCGCCAACATCGTGGCGACCACCAAGGAGTTCTTGGCCTAGGGC
>CAUBMI010000071.1 GCA_958436995.1 uncultured Collinsella sp. | reverse complement strand
CGAGCGGGGGCTCCTGTCGTTTCCGTGCCCCTGGATTGGGTCATAGTGTCTGTCGCTACCAAAACATCGGCGTTGCCGTGGTAGTCATTGGGGACAGACATAAATGAGTAGTCATTGGGGACGTTCTTAAATGACTACTCAGGATGAGCGTCCAAAAATCCGCGCTCGTTCGATTGGCGCATGTCTACGCAGCGTAGGTTGTCGAGCCTGGCCTTCAAATGGATACTGACTGTCGAACCGGTTCACTCCATTTCTTCAATTTGATTGGACAGCCCATGAACCAGACACGGCAAACCAATGCCTCCCATACTTTTTTGGCAGCGCATGCCATCAAGCAGCTGCGCGAAGAGCGCGGCCTCACCCAGCGCGCCCTGGCGGAAAGCCTTGGCGTGACCGATAAAGCCGTCAGCAAGTGGGAATCCGGCCGCGGCCTTCCCGACATTTCCCTCGTTGAGCCTTTGGCCCAGAGACTCGGCATAAGCGTGGCTGAGCTTTTGGCTGGTGACATTCGGGCCAACGCCAACCGTGCAGGCAATATGCTCAAAGGCGTCTTTTACGTTTGCCCTATCTGCGGAAACGTTGTGCACGCGCTCGGAGAAGGCAGCTTTAGCTGCTGTGGCTCCACGATGTTTCCCCAGGAGGCCGAAGAGCCGGACGCGGACCATGCCTTTTCCATCGAGCGCATCGAGGACGATTGGTACGTCACGCTCGATCATCCCATGACCAAGGATCACTACATTAGCTTTGTGGCATATGCGACTATGGACGGCATCTGCTTTAAGAAGCTCTATCCAGAGCAATCGGTGCAGCCGCGCTTCCATATTACCGGGCGCGGCAGAATATTTCTTTACTGCAACCAACACGGACTCTTTACGTCGCTGACGCCTCGCAAATAACGGCTGTCTATCCGCCCTCCTCATGCGTTCCCAGGGGACCCAAAATGAGCGTGGATAATCTCCCGGTTTTGGCCTGTGTGCGGGCTCAAAGTGGGAGATTATCCACGCTCGTTATCTGAGTGTCCAAAAATCCACGCTCGTCGCTACTTGAGTCCGGGCAGGCGGGTGTAGGGGAACGAGCGCTCTAGGAACTCGGAGCAGCGGGCGTAATCTTTGGCAAAGTAGCTGCTATAGAGCGAATCGAGTACGTATTGCACGGCGATATGGCTGGCGAACTGCGTGATGCGGTGCGTCATGCTCTCGTGGTCGCTTACCGTGAGATAGGCGGCAAAGCCGGGGTGAATGCGGGCACAGTACGGCGTGCCGATGACGATGACCGGGACATGTCGACTGCTAAGGATCGGCAAGATCTCCTTGAGGTTGGGGGCAAGGCCGCTGTAGGAGATGATGATTGCCACATGGTCGGGACCCGAGGCGAGCGCCGTGCGCACCTGCGCCTCGACGCTGTCGTGGCACGTCGCGCTTTTGCCGGCGGAAAGCAGGCGATCGCGGAACATTCCCGCTGGATACAGGTTATGCGAGCCCGTGTAGATGTCCACGGTGCCGGCGCGCATGATGAGCTTGGCGGCGTGGTCGAGCTGTGCAGGGTCGAGCAGCTCCTGCGTTTCGGCCAAGGTGGTCTGGTAGAGCCCCTCCATGCGCTCCATCACCTGCGCAGGGGTGGAGGTGGCATCGAAGGGAAAGTTGATGTCCACGTCGCGCCGGTTGCCCGCCTCGGTCGCCTGGCGGATGAGCTCGACCTTGAGGTCTTTGAATCCCTCGAGGCCGAGCTTTTTGCAAAAGCGGTGCACGCTCGCGACCGAAACGTTGGCGCACGCGGCAAATTCCTTAATGGAAAGCCCGCGCACATCCTCGCCCATGGCGAGGGCCGTTCGCCCAAGTTGTTGCTCGGTGGGGGTGAGGCTTTTGCCCTGCGTGATCTTTCGCCTGATATCCATATGGCTCCTATGCGTTTGCGTCGCGATAAACCAATCATAGCGATAAATAAAACGTTCGGCTTGGCTGGGAGTTTTGGTCCGCCGGTCTATGAACGACGGACCGCTCGACGCTGCGCGGGCTCAACATAGGGCGCTGTCCTTGTTGGGCCGTTTGCGCCCGGGGCGTTACCCGAGCACGCGTACGGGCCCCAAGAGACCGCTGGGCTCGGAGGGCTCGGTCATGCCGAACACGTCGGGGACGGCGTGGTCGAGGGTGTTGATGATGTCAATCGTGAGCGCGTGCTCACCGGCTAAAAGTGCGGCGGCCTCAAAGCGGTAAGGCGGACAGATGCGGGTGCCGAGGGATTTGCCGTCGAGGGTGACGGTTGCGGTCTCAAAGACCTCCCCAAGGTCGATGACAGCGCGGCTGACCGCTTCGCCCAGGACAAAGGAGGCCTGGTAGCGGAACGTGCCGGCCTTGCCGGGGAACTCGGCCGAGGAAAGGTCGTGCAGGTCTGCAAGCTCAACAGACTCGCCAAAGGCATCGGTGCCAGGGGCAGAGAAGGCAACCGCCCAGGGCCCGTCGACGCATGTGGCTTCGTCTTCGGCGGTTGCCACAGCAACGGAACCTGTAGCCCCAAGGACCACGATGCAGCTCTCGTAGGGAGCCAGCTCGAGCGTGCCGTCAAAGGCGGCGGGCTCGGTGCCGTTGAGCAGATCGAGGCGCGCGCCTGCAACGGGTGTGCCGTCGGCAAGCGCAATCTGAGTGGAGATACCCTGCTTGGGATGCTCGTTGACGAGCATCAGATAGGTCTCGCCCGCCCGCTCGTAGCGCAGTGCGCGCAGCCAGGGCTGGGGCTCGGCGCAAACCACGGTCTGCATGCCGGTGTTGGCAAGTGTGTCTGCGAGCTCGGTGGTCGCCAGGAGCTTGATGCCGGCGACCGCGGCTGCATCCAGGGAGGCAAAGCCCTCGCGACCTGCAGTGTCACCGTCGTAGCGCTTGTTCGGCAACTCATCCAGCGCGTACACGGCAACACCTGCGGCTGCGGCACGCGCGGCAAAGTCGAGCACGGCTTCGCCGACAAACTCGGCTCCGGGCATCACCAGGCAGCGGTATGCCTGGCCGTTCACGCTAAAGCCGCTACCGTCTGCGGCAATTTCAACGGCATAGCGCCCTGCGTCCTCAAATGCCTCTGCCGGCACGATGTCAAAGTCGACCTGCGCGCGCATAAGCTCGGAGGCGGCATGCTGCATAAAGTTCGCCTCGCCTGCCCACTCGGCGTCCGCATGGTAGAGAAGCGCCACCGGGGTCGTTGCGCGCCCGCCGCTCAGCAGGCTCGCCGTACGGTTCATGTAGCTCATAAGCTGCCCAAAGTGTGCAAACTGGGGGTTTTGGCCATGCGCATAGAAATGCGGCGGGCAGTCCCAGTCGGGGAAGGCGGCCATGCTAAAGGCATGCGGCACAAACCAATTGACGCCGCGCACCAAAAAATGATCGGCGATCCACTTCATCTCGCGTAGGCCTTCGTGCCATCCAAATGCGCCAAAGACCTCGGCCATGCAGCGCCCCTGCTTTTTGGGGTCGAGGTGTGCTGCCGAGGAGCCCAGCTTGGGCAGCACGTAGTTATAGAACTCGAGGTCCCACACGCCGCGTCCGTAGCTGTGAAGGCCGCGGTCCATGCCGGGTACCAGCTGGTTGATCACGATGTCGACGCCCGCCATGTCCTGACCGCCCACGGCGCGGAAGTAGTGCCCGGCGCCCACGCCCAGGCGCGCGTGGCAGTCCTTGTCCTCGATAACGTGGCCGATGTACTGCACGCCGCGCGCGCGGCACCAGTCTCCGAGCTGGTCGCAGAAGCACTCCTTATAGAGGGTGCTCGCGATGTCCATATAGACGTGGCGTACGTGCGCGCCGGCCGGCTCGCGGTCCCACAGGTGCGGGAGCTCGGCCAGGTAGCGCTCGCCCAGTGCCGCGCGCAGGCGACGCTCAAGCTCGGCCGACCAGGGTAGGGGCGCGGTGGCCTTGCCGATGAGCGTGTCCGAGATGCCATCGGGGCCCGTGGTGCCCTTCTCGTTGGCAAATCCGGGCTCATCGGAGAAAAAGCCCAAGATGGTCTTGCCAAACTCATCGCCCAGATGCTCAAAATGCGGCTCGTAGACAGCATCGATGAGCTGCGCCACCGAGGCGCGGTCGACCATATTGATGTAGTCCTCGTTGTAGGAGGTCTTGCCGCTCGTGAACATCACGCATGCCTGCGTGAGGCCCGCAGGTGCATCGAAGACCAGGCGGCTGGGGTTGCCGTCTGCATCGTCGATTACTCGGTAAGCGACGTCGACGGGGCTGCCGTCCTGCATAAATGTCACGCCGTAGAAGCGTTCCGTTTTGTCGAGCATGTTGGCGAGCGCGATGCTCGCGGCGGACGTGGGGCCCACGATGTCGAACGTGCGGTGCGTGAGCACGATCTTGCGGAGCTCGGGCACGGCCTCCTTGACGGCGCCGTTGGCAAAGCCCGTGGGGAAGTGCGCGTCGTCCAAGATCCAGAGCTTAAGGCCCAGCTGCCTGCACTCGTCAATGACAAAGCGCAAGTCGCGCCACCAGCCCTCGCCGCAAAAATCGGGGTGTGGGCGGCTTTCGAGACAGACCTCGTGGATGTCGGCGCCGGCGATCTTTTCCAGATACTCGGCAATGGTCTTATGGCTCTCGCCCTTCATCCACAAAAACGGAAGCACGTGGTTGTCGTATGTGCCCTCGAGCACCTGCTGATAGTACGCGGTCATGGATCCTCCTTGGCTCGATCGATCTGCTGCATAGCACAGATTATGGACGCGTCGGCGCGTTCTGCTAATATCTGAATCACGACGAACTATGACCAAATCAACGATTGGCAAGCCATGGAGATCGACGAGCTCGAGCGTAGGCTCAACGAACTGAGCGCCAGTGAGATCGCTTATAAAGACGGCATGGCATTTGATTGGTCGATTATGACCGAGCATGTCGAAATCGACGGATGCCCAGTGCGCAAGATTGGCCAGCCAGGGTTTGCCTATGCCCAGCCCGGCATGCCGCGTGGCCTGACGATAAGGAAAAACTCGCGCTTTAATGCAGTTCCCGAGCACGTGCATGATTACGTGGAGATGAGCTATGTGTATCGCGGGCGCTGCCCGCAGACGGTGGCGGGGGAGAGGCTCGAGTTGCGCCGCAACGAGGTGCTTTTGCTCGACGCCCTTTGCCCTCATGCCGTGGCGGCGCTCGGCGAGGACGACATCATGCTGAGCATGACCGTTTCACGCTCTTTTTTGCGCCGGAGTCTCGAGTCGAGCCTCTCGCGCGAGAGCGCGGTCTCGCGGTTTTTGTTCAACGCGCTCAACAGCGAGACGGACCATCGGGGCCATGTCCGTTTTTACTGCGGCGAGAGCCGTCGGATTCGGCGCTACATGCAGGAGATGCTCTGCGAGCTGTACGACCCGAGCCCCAACGGTCCCGAGATCGTCTTGCGTCTGTTTCAGCTGTTTTTGGCCGAGCTCATGGATTGCTACGAGCGCGAGCTGGTGCGCGGCGCGGCGGACGGCACGGCGGGGCCCACTGCCCTGGTGACGGGAATGCTTGGCTATATCGATTGTGAATTCGCTGCATGCTCCCTCGAGGGGATGGCGGCGGAGTTTGGCTTGAGCCCTAATTATGCGACGGCGCTTCTCAAGCGCCATGTGGGCAAGACCTTTAGGCAGCTTGTGCAGGAGCGACGCCTGGTACGTGCGGCCGAGCTTCTGCGCGGCGGCGCCACGGCCGGGGCGGCTGCGCATGCGGTGGGCTATGAAAACATGAGCTTCTTCTACCGTAAGTTTCACGACAAGTATGGCTGCACCCCCGCGGCATACCGCCGGTAAGCGCGGGGCGGATAGTCTTCGCTCCTTCGGTGTCAAAAAGTTTCAGCTGCAGCGCTGTTGCAGCGCGCGTCTGCGAAAAGAAGTGTCGGGTTTGGCACCCCTGCCCCTGCCTGTCGCGTGCGTGGGCGATACTCGGCCTATCGACCCGCAATGCAAAGGAGATGCTCATGGCAAACATCAAGTTCCCCGAGGGTTTCTATTGGGGCGGCGCCACGGCCGCCAATCAGTTTGAGGGCGCTTGGAACGTTGACGGCCGCGGTCCGTCGGTCGACGACCACTTCTTGGGTGGCAGCTACAAGGAGCCGCGCCAGATTACGATCGACATCGACCCTAACCGCTTCTACCCCAACCATGACGGTATCGACTTTTACCATCACTACGAGGAGGACATCGCGCTGTTCGCCGAGATGGGCTTTACCATGTTCCGCATGTCCATCTCTTGGAGCCGCATCTTCCCCAACGGTGACGACGCCGAGCCCAACGAGGCCGGCCTCGCCTTCTACGACCGCGTCTTCGACTGCCTGCGCGCTCACAATATCGAGCCGCTCGTGACCCTGTCGCACTACGAGATGCCCTATCACCTGGTCGAGAAATACAACGGCTGGGCGAGCCGCGAGCTCATCGGCTTCTTTGAGAAGTACTGCCAGACCGTCTTCGACCGCTATCAGGACAAGGTCAAGTTCTGGCTCACCTTCAACGAGATCAACTGCGGCACTCAGGACATGGGCAACCTCTTTGAGACCAGCATGATTCAGGGCTTTGAGGGCCCGGCTTCGGCGGTCCATGCTACGCCGCAGGCTCGTATGCAGGCGCTGCATCACCAGTTTGTCGCCAGCAGCCGCGTCGTGCGCTATGCCCACGAGCATTACCCGCAGTTTAAGATGGGCAACATGGACTGCTTCATCCTTTCCTATGCCGCCACGTGCGATCCGGCCGACGTGTTCGCCGCGCAGCAGGAGATGAATACCATGAACTGGTACTGCTCCGACGTGCAGGTGCGCGGCAAGTATCCGTTCTATGCCAAGCGCTTCTGGGCCGAGAACGATGTCGAGCTTGTGATGGAGGACGGCGACCTGCAGGATATCGCCGACGGCAAGGTCGATTTCTACACCTTTAGCTACTACATGTCCGGCACCGTGGGCACCCACAAGGATCACGAGATGACCGAGGGCAACATGACCTTTGGCGGCAAGAATCCCTATCTGGAGTCCACAGACTGGGGCTGGCAGATCGATCCGCTGGGTCTGCGCATCGCCCTCAACGAGATTTACGCCCGCTACGAGATTCCGCTGATGGTGGTCGAGAATGGCATGGGCGCCTACGATGAGGTCGAGGAGGACGGCTCCATCCACGACCCGTATCGTATCGCCTACTTGCAGAGCCACGTCAAGGCCATGGGCGAGGCCATTGCCGACGGCGTCGACCTGATCGCCTACACCTGGTGGGGCCCCATCGACCTGGTTTCCGCCGGCACCGGCGAGATGCGCAAGCGCTACGGCTTTATCCACGTCGATAAGTACGATGACGGCACCGGTACCTACGAGCGCCGCCGCAAGGACAGCTTCTACGCCTACCAGAAGATCATCAAGTCCAACGGTGCCGAGGGCCTGGATTAATCGACAATATGAGTGCCACCGGGGAAAAGCGTTGGGATGGGCTCGCGATTCGAGTCCCCACCTTAGCATTTGAACCATTTGGCACTATAATCACCATAGGCATGCGCACAACGTTGCGCTTAATCAAGAGGAGAAAACGTATGGGTCTGTTTGACATGTTCAAGAAGAAGGCTGAGCCCGCGACTGCCGCTGCTCCGTCCTCCATCTCTGCTTCTGCCGGCGCCGACGTGCTGTGCTCGCCCGTCAAGGGCAAGGTCATCAAGATGGCCGACGTGCCCGATCCCGTCTTTGGCGGCGAGGTCCTGGGCAAGGGCTGCGCCGTGTGGCCCGAGGACGATCTGGTCTACGCTCCCTGCGACGGCAAGGTGACCGTCACCATGGGTCACGCCGTGGGCCTGCAGTCCGATAGCGGCATCGAGGTTCTGGTGCACGTTGGCGTCGATACCGTCAACATGAACGGCGACGGCTTCGAGGGCTTCGTCAAGGCCGACGACGTCGTGAAGGCCGGCCAGCCCATGCTCAAGATCGACCGCGCCAAGATCGCCGCTGCCGGCTACAAGGACTGCGTCGTCGTTGCTGTGTCCAACACCGCCGAGTTTGCCGATGTCGAACTCGCCGTCGAGGCCGACTCCGCTGTCGCCGCCGGTGACGCCATCGTTAAGGTCGTCCGCAAGTAAACTGCGGCATCAAAAGGATGTGCAAGGGTGGTCGGGTTTTCCGGCCACCTTTTTTATTGCACCGCGGGGAAGCGTTTTATTGCACGTTGGGCGGGCTTGCAAACCGTTCGGACGCTAAAACGAACCGACCGCGCCTTCGCGTTGCCGAGGGCGTTCATAAGTGGATAGTATGGGCTTACTTATTACAACGTGCGCCGCGTCCGGGAAGCGCGGTGCCGCTCATTGGGAGGAACAACATGAAAAAGAAGCTGCTGCTTGCGCCCCTCATGGCCGTCTTGGTTGCATGCGTGGTCGTGCTTTCCGGCTGTGGAGGTCCTTCGGTTGAGGAGCTCATCACCGAGGATCTTACGACGCAGTTTGACGAGGTCAAAAACGGTGGCGACGACTTCCTCTCTGGTCTGGAGGAGGCTTCGGGCGACGAGTTCGAGCAGCTGGGTATCGATCCCAAGGAGTATGCCAAGACCTATCTCGAGGGCTTTGACTACAAGATCGGCGACGTGACGGTCGACGAGGACAAGGGTGTCGCGACCGCCGAGGTTTCTATCACATGCAAGTCTATGAACAAGATCGTCGAGGACTTCTCCACCCAGTATCAGGAGAAGGTCGCTGCGCTTGACACGGTTCCTTCCGATGACGAGCTGTACAAGATGGCCGGTCAGGTTATGGTCGATGTGACCAAGGCCACCGAGCCCAGGAAGACCACGGTTATCTTCAAGTACACCTGCAACGACGACGGCGAGTGGTCTGCCGACGACTCCGTCAACTCCGAGATGATGGATGCAATGCTGAGCTAGTTTGTTGCGGCGTTTTACCAAACGCCGCAACTGCTCGACGCTGCGCGGGCACCAGAGCGACAACTTGTCATTCAAAGAGGACGGCATGACCAGAAGGTCTATGCCGTCCTCTTTTCATGCCAATTTGTTCGCTCTGGTGC
>CAUBMI010000070.1 GCA_958436995.1 uncultured Collinsella sp. | reverse complement strand
TCGATCCGCTCACCACCAACCTGGTCGTTGCCGACGAATCGCGCGGACGCACGACTATCTGTCTCGCTATCACGCAGGCTATGAAGGACCTAGGGATTCACAACCGCTGTCGCCTGTTCGAAATACCCGATGGCATCGACTACATCAAGGCCGTACCGCGCATGCAGCACTACATGGAGGTGTCGGCGCGGATCTACGGTATCTACCTGGAATACGTCAGTCCGCAAGACATTCACGTCTACTCAATTGACGAGTGTTTTATCGACGTGACGCCATATCTGGACCTCTATCACACCGATGCGGAAGGCTTCGCCTGCATGTTGCGCGACGAGGTCCTCGCGCGCACCGGCATCACGGCGACGGTCGGCATCGGCCCCAACCTATTCCAGGCCAAGGTAGCACTCGACATCACTGCCAAGCATGTGCCCAGTCGCATCGGCACACTCGACGACGAGACCTTTCGCAAGGAGATCTGGCCCCATCGCCCCATCACCGACATCTGGGGCATCGGCCCCGGCGTGGCGGCCCGTCTCGAGAAATACGGTGTCTACGACCTGATGGGGGTCGCAGCGCTCGACGAGAACCTGCTCTACGACGAACTCGGCGTCAATGCCGAATATCTTATCGACCACGCCTTCGGGCGTGAGCCGACAACCATCGCCGATATCCAAGCTTATCGCCCGCAAGCGACCTCGACCACCACAGGGCAGGTGCTCTCGAAGGGCTATGCCTATGAGCAGGCCTACACCGTCTTGCGCGAGATGGTCGACAACGCCGTGTTGGACCTAGTCGATAAGCACGTGGTCTGCGACAGCATCTCGCTCTTTGTGGGTTATGCGAGCGAACGAGCTGACATACGCCGCCTCGACGCCAGCGGTACAGCGCAATATGTGGACGGATGCGGACACCTACGCTCGAGCACGTCGAGCATCGAACCCACCGCAACCGCCGGCCCTGAGCTCGCGCCCCGTGCGCCCAAGCCCGTCCAGCGCGATGACGAACGGCGCCGCCTGGTGCGGGAGGCGCAGGCTATCGATGGCATCTTTGTGGGAGAGCATGGCGGCAAACCGCGCGGTGGCTATGCCGCACTCTTAGCGCACTCCAACGCCTCGCGCAAGCTGCCCGAGCGCACCAATTCGTTTAAGAAGATCATGGGCTATTTCGATGAGCTCTGGGCGCAGACTGTCGATCCCAAACGACCAGTCAAGCGCATCAACCTGGGATTTGGCAACCTCATGCCGGAGGAGTTTGCCACCATCGATCTATTTAGCGATGTCGAGGCCGATGAGCGCGAGCGCGAGCTGGCCCGTGCCGTGCTGGCTGTAAAAGGCAAATACGGCAAGAACGCGCTGGTTAAGGGACTGAGCTTTACCGCCGGTGCCACCGCACGCGAACGCAACGATCAGGTAGGAGGGCACCGTGCCTAAGCCCCAACAGCAGCCGATGCGGCCACCGACACCTTTTGAACGCCTAGCGGACCCCGAGGGAAGACGTCGCTCCGCCGACCCCAAGCTCACCGCTAACGGCGCCGTCCGTGCCGGCCGTGCCGCGCAGTTTATGCCCTTTGCCGCCCTCACGGGATATTACGAACTCGTGCGCAAGCAAGAGATCACCGCCGAACCAAAATGTGAACTCACGGAAGAAAAAGCCCTCGAGCTTTCGAAAAAGCTCGAGGGCCTCAAACGTGGCGACCTAGTCCGCGTCACCTATTACGATGCGTACGGCTATCGCTCCCGCACCGGCATCCTCGACGAGATACTCCCTGCCTTCAAGCTCCTCAAGCTCAAAGACATCGCCATCGATTTCGATGACATTCTTGACATCGAACTGCGCGGACGAGCCTAGACAAGGAAGTGCATCCAAGGCGGCGCTTACAGCGTCATGACGTAGTAACCCGCATCCTTCACGGCCGCCACGAGAGCACCGCGATCGATTGGCCGCTTGGAGCGCACGCGCGCCGTGTGGTCCGCGTACGTTACCGTTGCCCACACACCATTCAGCGCATTGAGGGCATTGGCCACATTCTGAGCGCAGCCATCGCAGCTCATGCCGCCGATGAGCAGCTCATCGCTATAGGGGTAGTGGGACGGATCGGTATCCGCAACCACTACCTTCTTGGCCTTCTTACCGCTCGTGCCATCGCTGCAGCAGCTCTTTCCGTGTGTCGAAGCGACAATACGCCGCAGGCCAAAGAACATGCCGACGACAATCGCGGCAAGCACGATGATATTTGCAGGGTTTAGCAAGTCTTCCATGCGATCCCCTTTCTCCAAACTCTTATACCTATACCCCCATGGGGTGTTCCCATCTTACTCCAAACTCGTGTCGGTTCGGTCAATTAGTTTCCCGCTTCAAACTTTTTTGTTGACCTTGGCTTACTTTCGTGTATAAGTTTTCCTAGGCTAACAACTGAGGACCCGAAAGGAGCATCGTGACTCGAACCATTGACATCCCAACATACCAAACGGCTGTCGTGCGCAACTGCTCCCCTACGCTCGCAGGTATCAAGCCGGCCTCGCTCTTTACCTATCCCGGCGTTTACGCCAACCAAGGCGGAAAACCCGGCGCCGCCCATATCGAAGAGCGACGCTCTCGCCTGCTCGCGGTCATTGCCCAATGCAACCGCGAGCTCCAGCCACTCGGGATCCATATGAGCGTTTTGGTCTGGCGCCCCTGCGGAGCGCTCATCTATGTGTACCGCCCTGCGGACCTCATGCGATACCTCTCCGACCCCCGCGCCACGACGGCGCTTACCGCCGAAGGTTACGATGTCCACAACCTGCCCGCATCCCTGGTGCATCTCGCCGCGCGCATCACGCTGGCAAGCAGCAATGCCGCAGAAAGCGCCTATGACAGCAGCGTCTGCGCACTCGCGCGAAATAGGCACTGCGATACGGGGTGCATGTGCGAGTTCCCCCACGAAATTGGCTATTTTTTTGGGCTATCCCTACGAAGATGTCCATCAGTTTATCGTCCAGCACGGCGAAAACTATAAGGTCTTTGGCGCATGGAAGGTATACACAAACGTTGAGCAGGCGCTCACGACCTTCGATTCCTATCGCGCATGCACGCAATACCTTACGTACATCTATCAACAGGGCTGCACCCTGGGACAACTTGTCCAGGCAACCCGATAGAGCATACAAAACGCGGCCGCACGCCGCACAACCGAAAGGAAAACATATGAGCAAGATCGCAGTCGTCTACTGGAGCGGCACGGGCAATACCGAGGCTATGGCAAACCTCGTCGCCGAAGGCGCCACGTCCGCTGGAGCCGAGACTGAGGTCATCCCCTGCGCCGACTTCTCTGCCGACAAGGCCGCCAGCTATGACGCCATTGCCTTCGGCTGCCCCGCCATGGGTTCCGAGGAACTCGAGTACGATGAGTTCCAGCCTATGTGGGACGAGGTCAAGGAAACCCTCGGCGACAAGAAGGTCGTCCTCTTTGGCTCCTATTCGTGGGCCGAGGGCGAGTGGATGGACAACTGGAAGGCCGACGCCGACGAGGCCGGCGTCAACGTCGTCGATTCCGTCATTTGCTACGATGCGCCCGACGATGAGGGCGAGGCGGCCTGCGGGGCTCTGGGAGCGGAGCTGGCCTAACGAAGCCATCAGAAAGTCGCAAGGCAACTGACAGCCGAGCACCGCACAACAACAGTCGCTCATGCCCAAACAAAAACGGGGGCCGGATACCATCCGGTCCCCGTTTGTTATATCGACA
This sequence comes from uncultured Collinsella sp., assembly GCA_958436995.1. Taxonomy (GTDB): domain Bacteria; phylum Actinomycetota; class Coriobacteriia; order Coriobacteriales; family Coriobacteriaceae; genus Collinsella. The sequence continues at coordinate 5,266 of CAUBMI010000070.1, read as the reverse complement.
ACCTCGACGCGCCGCTACGAGATATTGCCCAAGAACGCCTTGGTGCGTTCGCTCTTGGGATGGTCGAAGACCTCGCTCGGCGTGCCCTCTTCCACGATAACGCCGCCATCCATAAAGACGACGCGGTCGGCGACGTCGCGAGCAAAGCCCATCTCGTGGGTCACCACGATCATAGTCATGCCATCGCGTGCCAGGTCGCGCATGACGCCCAATACATCGCGAACCAGCTCGGGGTCGAGCGCCGACGTGGCCTCGTCAAAGAGCATGACGTGAGGGTTCATCGACAGGGCGCGGGCGATGGCAACGCGCTGCTGCTGGCCACCCGAGAGCTGGCTCGGCATAAAGTCGATGCGCTCGGCAAGACCGACCTTGGTCAGCTCCTCGATAGCGATTTTCTCGGCCTCTTCCTTGCTGCGCTTGAGTACCTTTTGCTGTGCGAGCATGACGTTCTTTTTGACTGACAGGTGCGGGAACAAATTGAACTGCTGGAACACCATACCCAGATGCGTACGTACCTTGTTAAGGTCGACGCCCTTGGCGCAAACGTCCACGCCCTCAACGACGATCGAGCCGCTCGTGGGATGCTCCAGACGATTGATGCAGCGAAGCATCGTCGACTTGCCCGAGCCCGAAGGACCCAGGACTACGACGACCTCGCCCTTGTGCACATCCAGATCGATATCGCGCAGGACCACGTTATCGCCGAAGGCCTTCTGGAGGTTCTTGATGCTGACGACGACCTCGTTCGAGTTATTGGTTTCGCTCATGATAGGACCTCCTTACAGACCGGCGATGTGGTCGGCGGGCGTCGCGACGACCTGTCCAGCGCTCTTGGCGGGACGCTTCTTCTTGGTTTCGGCCGTCCCCAGAAGCCTCGCCTCAAGACCGCTCACCAAGCGAGCAAGCGGCAGGGTGATGACCAGGTAGAAGAGGGCGGCAACCACATACGGCGTAATGGAACCCGTCGTGGCCACGATGGTACGGGCGTTCATGACGATCTCGACCACGCCCACGGCCGCGAGCAGCGACGTATCCTTGTAAAGCAGGATGAACTCACTGGTCAGCGTAGGCAGGACATTGCGGAACGTCTGCGGAATCATAACGTAGAGCAGCGTCTGGAAGGCGTTCATGCCCAGCGAGCGCGCGGCCTCGTTCTGGCCCTTGGGGATCGACTGAATACCGGCGCGGAAGATCTCGCACAGGTAGGCGGACGAGTTCATGGCCATGACGATGACGCCCAGCACATAGTCGTCAACCTTGACGCCGGCCAGCGGCAGACCGAAGAACGCGATGTAGATCTGCAGGAACGCCGGCGTACCGCGGATGATATTCACATAGATGCCGGCAAGGCAACGCAGGATGCGCGACTTGGAGATGCGCATGAGCGACAAGGCAAAGCCAAAGGGAATTGCCAGCGGAAACGCCACGAGCACGATCGAGAGCGACATGAGGAAGCCTTTGAAGACGATCGGCAGGCTCTGGACCAAAATGACCGGGTTCAGGAACAGGCGAAGGAACATGTTGGAATTCCATGCCTCGACCCACGGCTGCTCCTTAAGGTCGGCCAGGAAGTTATCGAATGCCGTCACGCCCTTAATCTCGACGGAAGGAATCTTAGAAATCTTCTTGGTCGAACCGTCGGCGAGCGTATAGGTGCCGCTGAAGGCCTCATCGCCGCCCTCGACGGGAAACGTCACGCCGTAAACCTCGACACGGAAAAAGCCTCCGGCAGGCGCCGTCTCGCCAAAGTCGATCTTGAGCGTCTGGCCGTCAGCCTTGCACGTGGGCTTCATGGGCGTACGATCCATGAGGTCCTCGCCCGAGAGCATCGTCAATCGCGTGTCATCGGTACCAAACGTCGTGCCGTCGACAAACGTCAGCGAAAGACCGCTCAGCTCCTCGTCGGCATCGGCCTGAACTTCCCAGGTAATGCGCGTCTCGGTGCCGCCGACCACAGCGCTGCCCGAACCGGTGTTGGGTCGGGCAGTAATCTTTGCGGTCTCAAGCGCCTGGGCGGTCGTGGGCGCATATGCCCCCGCGCACACCAGCGCGAGCGCCACGGCCATGACGCAGGATAGCTTTTGGAGCAAGGCGGGCAGTGAAAAACGCTGCTCCGTGGCCCCTTTGTTCAGTCGAGACAAGGTGGCTCCTATCGTAGAAGTTGCCGACAAAACGAGACGGAAACGCTCTCCGTCAAGAGAGGCGCAAAGGCCCTCTCCGCAAAACGGAAAGGGCCCGCGCGCAATCAAGCATTAATTTACTTGATGTTGTACTTAGCCATGAGGGCGTCAACGGTACCGTCGTCGGTCAGGTCCTTGATGGCCTGGTTGATGTCGTCCTTGAGCTTGGTGTTGCCCTGGTTGATGGCGATGGCGTACTCCTCGCCGGTGCTGACCTGCTTGATGGTCTGGCAGGTGTTGAACTGCTCGGCGGTCAGCTGGCTGGCAACGGAGCGGTTGGTGACTACGGCATCGCCCTTATCGGACTGCAGGGCGCTGAAGCACTCGGTGGCGTCCTTGTAGGGAACGATCTTAGCCTTGGGGAAGTTTTCCTGAGCAAAGGCCTCGGCGGTCGATCCAGACTGGACGATGATGGTAGCGTCGGCGTTGTTGAGCTTCTCGCTGTAGTTGTCGGCCGTGATGTCGGTGTTATCGACCTTGGTCACGATAGCCTGATCGTCCATGTAGTAGGAATCGGAGAAAGTGACTTCCTTCTCACGCTCGGGCGTGTCGGTGATAGCCGCGATGGAAACGTCATACTTGGCGCCCGAAGCGACACCCGGAACCAGCGTGTCAAAGTCATTGTTGACGTACTCGACATCCAGGCCCAGCTTGTCGCCGATAGCCTTGATAAGCTCAAGGTCAAAGCCCTGATAATCGCCGTTGTCATCCTTGTACTCAAACGGAGCGTACTCGGCAGAGGTGCCGACGGTCAGCGTACCGTCCTTGACGAGCGCGTACTCCTTGGAGCCGTCGACCTTCTCGACCTTAGCGTCGTCAGAGCTGCTGGAACCGGCATCAGAACCAGAGGTGGCGTTGGACGAGCCGCAGCCCGTCAGAGCGAGGGCGAGCGCCATAGCACCCGTGGCGGCAAATGCGCCAAGCTTCTTCAGCTTCATAATCAGTCTCCTTCCAATGACCCCACGTGATTCAGAGGTCTGCAAAAACTGAGGGTTATTATGCACCCGCTTGGAAGAATCTACAATTAGAAAACTGATTGAAACAAACCCATAACGTGAATGGAGCACTCCACTTTATGGCAGCCTTTACTGCTGCAACGACCTTAACAGTTTGATTTCAGCCGCATAACCTGCAAGTTCGTTCGGTGTCTCCAAGATGAATGGCAATGCGCGCAAGCGGCCATTCGATACAATATTCTGTATAACCTGCATACCGCCGCCAAACTCTTCACTACCCAGGTAGCCCTTGCCGATGCACTCGTGGCGATCCTTATGGGCGCCGCAGGGATTCTTGGAGTCATTGATGTGCACGGCGCGCAGGCGCTCGATACCCACCACGCGGTCGAACTCGTCGAGTACGCCGTCCAGGTCATGGATGATGTCGTAGCCAGCATCGCTCACATGGCAGGTGTCCAAACAAACGCCCAGCTTATCGGACAGCTCCGGACACTTGGCGGCAACGCCCTCGATAATGCGCGCCAGCTCTTCAAAGCTACGGCCCACCTCGGTGCCCTTGCCCGCCATGGTCTCAAGCAATACCGTCGTCTGCTGTCCCTCAAACATCACCTGGCACAGCGTGTCGACAATCATCTGAATGCCGGCGTCTGCCCCCTGTCCCACATGCGCACCGGGATGGAAGTTGTAGTAGTTGCCGGGCAGTGCTTCCAGACGCTGCAAATCTTCCGCCATAGCCTCCAAGGCAAACTCGCGCGCTCGCTCCTTAGCGGAGCAGGGGTTATAGGTATACGGGGCATGCGCCACCAGCGGTCCAAAGTCGTTTTGCGCCATAAGCTCGCGCAGAGCCGCCACGTCATCCATGTCAAGGTCTTTTGCCTTGCCACCGCGCGGGTTGCGCGTAAAGAACGCAAAGGTATTGGCACCAATGGACAACGCCGTCTCCCCCATTGCCCGATAGCCCTTCGTCGTCGAAAGATGGCACCCAATCGTCAGCATCTCCAGCTCCCCCTCATCAGTTGCGGTGAAATACGGTCTATTGGTGCCTTATTTTGGCGCAAACAGACCGTATTCCACCGCAAGATATAAAAGGGGCATCAGGGGCAAGGTCCGCCGAGCCCCCCTTGAGCACCAGCACCGCAGCCTAGAGCGTCAAGCGAATCGCATCGATAATCTGCGCGCAGCGCTGCGTGGCGGCAAGAGGCATAACGGGGCTTTCAAGCTCTCCCGTCTGGACGAGCTGCGTCGCATGCTGAATTTCGCCGTAGAAATCATCGACCTCAAACGGGGCATTAATTTCGAGCATTCGTCCGTCGGAGTACTTCACATGGGCGAGCTCGGGGCGATGGAGGCGCTCGATTTCCACCGAACCCCGTTCGCAGGCAATCGTTAAGCGGCTTTCATATGCTGCTTTGCCGTCGCACACCATATGAATGGGTATACCGCCGACACTCATATGGATCTCATCGGCCCAATCCACGCGGCCGCCTAATACGTCACGCCAGCGAACTTCACGAGACGAAACATCGCACGCACCCGCAAGCAGATCCTCAAACCACCCGACCGCATAGCAGCCCATGTCATATAGACAGCCGCCCTGCAACGGATCGAGCAGATAACTCGAAGGGGACTCACCATAATCGAGTTTTTGCACGCTTTCGATCGAGACGATACAGCCGAGCTCGCCCGACGCAAGCAAACCCTTCACGCGAGTATGCATCGGACAAAACCGATTTTTCATCGCCTCCATAAACGGCACACCGCACTCGCGAGAGGTGGAGGCAATCGATAGAGCCTCTTCCTCACTCAAAACGGCCGGTTTTTCGCACAGCACGGCCTTTCCCGCGCGCAGTGCCCGGCAGACCCAATGCGCATGCATGCCATGTGGAAGAGCCAAGTAGATTGCGTCGACATCGGGATCGGCAATCAGCGCATCATAAGCCGCATCGCCGCTACCGTCAGCCGTGGCATAACTGTGCGCGGCATCAATCGAAAACGCCCTGCAAAACCCCTCAACATGCGAAGGGGTGCGGCCGGCCGCAGCCACCAGCCGTGCCCCGTCGACCTTCTTGAGCGATGATGCAAATCGATGCGAAATGTGCCCAGCGCCCAAAACGCCCCAACGAACCTCAC
>CAUBMI010000069.1 GCA_958436995.1 uncultured Collinsella sp. | reverse complement strand
CCGCGCCTGTGAGCAGTGGCGTGAGCTCGGGCCCCGGCGGCATGATGCAAGCCGGCTCTGGTGCGCTGTAGGCATTAACATATCTTGTATAACGGGGGCGTTTCCGATAAGGAAGCGCCTCCATTTCTATTGAAATGCGCTTCAATCTGCCGTGCTATACTAAAATTGAGATACCGTATAGCAAAGGAGCTGATATGCCTACATCAATGCTCGACACGCGGCCAGTTCAGATGAACGTGCGTATAGATCGTCAGCTCAAAGAGGCAGGAGACGCCGTCCTGACTCATATTGGCATGACGCCGTCACAAGCTGTTCGGACACTTTGGGAGTATCTGGTCGTTAACGGACGCATGCCCTCGAAGGAAGACGCGGCGGCTCCGGTTTCTGACGGAGTGGAGCCCCGGCGCATGGAGTCAAGGGCCGCGCAAGGCAGCCATATCGTTCGAGATTCGTGCCTCAAATACGGCATCCCCATCCCCGAGTTCTCGGGAGACTATGACGACCTCTATGAGGAGGCCATGGCGGAGCGCTATCCCGAGTGGGTGGAACTATGAGCACAGAAGGCGTCCTCAAGCTGTTAATCGATACCAACGTATGGATGGATTATTTTTCTGGCAGGTCCGACCGTACGGCAAATGTCGTCCATCTGATCGAGATTGCCGATGTCTCGGAGCAGATTGCCCTGTTTGCCTCGTCTCTTTCGGTCAAAGATGTCTCGTATCTTGTCTCGGCGGCGATTAAGAGGGAGTGCCGAAGGAAGAATGGTTCGCTGAGCGATAACGCCATTGCGGCGGCGGACGAAACGGCCTGGGCATGCGTTCGGCAGATGCGCGAGCTCGCCCTCATCGCGCCGGTCGGTGCAGACGAGGTCTTCGACTCCTTTGTGTTCAAGTATCATCACAACGACTTTGAGGACGACCTGATGCTGGGCGTCGCCAATCGCATTGATGCCGATTACGTCGTGACGGAGGACAAGAATCTTATTAAACATACCAATGGTGTATGCATTAATGTTCAACAGGCGTTGAGGTTGGTTGGGGGGTCCAACGTTCCCTCTGCACGGCCCGTCTAGCTTGCTTTACCTTGATAAAGTGGCGTTTCCTCACCGTTAGCCGATGATGCAAGGGCGCTCGGCGTTTTCGACTGGTTTATGCACGCAAAGTCTGGGAATATACAAGTCGCATATCTTACTGTCTAACCAGTTGCGCCAAGGAGGCACCATGGACTACAAGATTACCGGCTACGAGCCCGCCCAGCTGTTCCATTTCTTTGAGGAGGTCAGCGCGATCCCCCGTGGGTCTGGCAACGAGAAGGGCATCAGCAATTTCCTGGTTGCGTTTGCCAAGGAGCGCGGCCTCGACGTGTATCAGGACGAGGTCTACAACGTCATCATTCGCAAGCCCGCATCTGCCGGCGCCGAGAATGCCCCGACCGTAATGTTGCAGGGTCATATCGACATGGTGTGCGACAAACTGGGTTCCGTCGAACACGACTTTACGACCGACGGTATCGACTTGGTCGTCAAGGACGGCGTCCTCACCGCTAACGGCACCACTCTGGGCGCCGACAACGGTATCGCCGTCGCTCTGATGCTTACCGTGCTCAACGACGATTCGATTGCTCATCCGGCCCTCGAGTGCGTGTTCACCACCGACGAGGAGACCGGCCTGGTTGGCGCCGAGACGCTCGACAAGTCCCAGATCAGCGCCCGCACCATGATTAACCTCGACTCCGAGGAAGAGGGCGTTGCCACCGTCAGCTGTGCCGGCGGCGTCGTCGTTACCTACACCTGCCCGATCGCGCGCGAGCACAAGACCGGTAGCACCCTCACGCTCGACATCTCCGGCCTGCTGGGTGGTCACTCCGGCTCCGACATCAACCTGGAGCGCGGCAACGGCAACCTCATCATGGCCCGCATCATCGACCGCCTGATGGTCGCCGGCGAGCCCGCCGTCGTCAGCTTTAACGGCGGCACTAAGGACAACGCCATCAACCGTGAGTGCAAGGCCGAGCTGGTTTACGCCGACCACGCTGCCGCCGAGGCCGCGGCGCAGATCGCAAAGGGCATCATCGCCGACGTCACTGCCGAGCTTGAGGTCTTCGACCCCGGCTTTACCTGCACGGTTGAGATCGCCGACAACGCCGAGGTCGAGGCCATGGACCAGAAGTCCGCGCTTGCCCTCATCCGCGCCCTGCGTCTTGCCCCCAACGGCGTGATCCGCCGCAACGTCGCCACCGACGGCTCCGTCGAGGTTTCCTCCAACATCGGTGTGGTTGCCACCTCTGACGACGAGGTTAAGATCATGCTTTCCCCGCGCTCCTCGATCACCTCGCTGCAGAACGAGTTCAAGGATCGTTTGCAGACGCTTGCCGATGTCCTGGGCTTCGACGCCAAGTTTGAGTTCGAGTATCCCGGCTGGAGCTATGCCGAGCATTCGCCGGTCCGCGACGTCTTTGTCGAGAGCTATCGCGAGCTCTTTGGCTCCGAGCTGCGCATCGAGTCCATTCACGCCGGCCTTGAGTGCGGCCTGTTTGCCGAGGCCCTGCACGGCCTGGACGCCATCGCCGTGGGCCCGACGCTCTCCGATGTCCACACCCCGGACGAGAGCATGGAGCTCGCTTCTGCCGAGCGCTTCTACGAGCTGCTCATCGACGTGCTCAAGCGCCTCGCCGCGTAAAGGTTGCGCTAGCAGCAGTCCGAGCCACGTGCTAGCGGATTGCAAATGACATTACGAGAGGGGGTACCCGGTCTTTTGCGACAGGTGTCCCCTCTCTTCTTTTAAGAAATGGGAAATTGATTGGCGTCTAGCCCATATCCGCCTTGATGAGGTCGAGGGTGCGCTGGCAGTTTTCGCGGACGGGGCCGAGCATATGCTCGCGCAGGTCCGCCATGCCGGGCAGGTCGGCGTATTCGTCCATGACCTCTTCCATGCAAATGGGTACCTCGTAGGCGAGGTCCATCATGGTCGCAAAGCAAAACTTCTCGGATAGCCCGGCATCGGTGAGCGCCGTCTCCAGCGCGGGGTCGCCCATACCGTGGTATCGGCGGATAGCACCTGGACCGATGCGCCCCACACGATTTTCGCCGCCAACGCTCATAGCAAGGCGTGCTCGACGTCGCATGCGCTCATACGCCAAGCCCGATGCGACATCGTACATTCGAGCCATCATGGCTGCGCCGTCGTTTCCAAGGAGCAGGGAATAGTTTTTCGCATGCGCATCCGGTGCGCCGATAATGGCGTTGAAGAACAGTATCTGCGTAAACAGATGCAGGTTAAGTTGATGGTGGCTCGTAGTTACGAGGAGCTCTTGAATGTCGCGTGTGGTCGGGCCGCCGTCTGCCGTGTACTTTTGGGCGGGCATCACCCCAAGTGCCTGACAGAGGTCTTCTTGATGTAGGCGCCTGATCGTTCCGTCTTCGACTTTCACGCGGTCATAGCGCTCAACAATGAGGGTAGGTTCGTCCTCAAACATACGATATTCGACGTTTGCCGTTGCGATACCGGCGCGCTGGGCGCTTTTCATGCAGACAAACTCATTGAGAGCCTCGAGTTTAAATCCGTTAACGCCATTTTTGAAAATATGCGTCGTGGGCGAGGAGCCCATGCATTCGCACCAGCGGCCGTTAATGAACGCGAGCGCGAACTTGCCCTGGTTGCCTCCAAGTGACCAACTTTCATCTAGACCCATCCACGATGCATCGCGGTCATCTCTGATCGACTTGAGGCGGAGAGCAATTTCGTGGTCGTCTATAGGGCGGTAATCGCCAGCGCGATGCAGGACGGCGTCGGCATCTTCTTTGGCATAAAACTGCACTCCGCCCGGACAGTCGAGTCCGATATGGCTGAGCAACGCAACGGGATTGTTGGGCCTAACGTCGAATTCGGCGGCAATCGCTTTTCGCTGGTCCTCGCTGTCGGGTAGAAGGCCAAACAGGTACGGATTCATGACCTGTTGTCCGTATGTGCGATTCGATACGGGTATGTTGGTCGATAGGGCTGGCCCGTCATAGTCATGATCGTAGGTAAAGCTGATAAGACCGTTCTCATCTTGCGTGAGCGTTCCCGCAGGTACGCCGCAAATAATGGTCCGAAGTGATGTTCTGGCCATTGGCTATTTCCCGTCAGGCTTTGGTTGGACAGATGCGTTTGCGGCAATCGAGACTCCGAGATTGGACATGGCGAAATCCGCGAAGGCTTTGTCGTAGAGTTCGGACGTAAATGGGGCGTCTGCAAGAACCGGAATGGCGGTGCAGCGACGGTAGCTATGAGAGGGACGTTGAGCGTGATGGCGCCTGGGGGCACTGCGAGGTTGCAGGTCGGCATGCGGAGCGTCGACTGGTCGCTCATTTTTTGCTTCGCCGATATCCCCTTGAGCGGCGAGTGCCAGTCCAAGAGCATTGAAAATCGTCAGCAGCTTGTCGAGTCGAATGCCAGTGGCGTCGCCCAGCTCGAGCGATGCGAGCAGGCGCTCCGAAACACCGGCCTTTTTGGCGAGGGTGGCACGGGTGAGACCCTGAGCCTCGCGTGCCTGGCGCACATAGATGCCAGCTTGACGCGGTGTGGTGATGGGAAGGGTATCCATGGCGATCTCCTAACGTGCAGACTTTTGCATATCAGTATGACATGCAAAAGTCTGCACGAAAAGGCATTATGCAAAACTCTGCATGAGACCTCTACATTGACGTTGAGCTTATGAGAGGCGTTTTTTATATCGCGAGAATCCCCAGATGCTCAAGCAAGATCTTAAGCCCGATGAAGATGAGCACGACGCCACCCACGATGGTGGCAGGCTTTTCGTAGCGCGCGCCAAAGGTGTGGCCGATCGCTACGCCGGCGACGGAGAAGATAAAGGTCGTGATGCCGATGAGCGACACGGCGGGCATGATGTCGACCGAGAGCGCGGCAAATGAGATGCCTACGGCTAGGGCGTCGATTGAGGTGGCGATGGCGAGGATCAGGTACTCGCCCAGGTCAATCTTTTCGGCATCCTTGCCGTCGCCCTCATCCTCGTCCTCGTCCTCGTCCTCGGTAAAGGCCTCCCACAGCATTTTGCCGCCAATGAAGGCGAGCAGGATAAAGGCGATCCAGTGGTCGATGGGGCCGATGATGCCCATAAACTGGCTGCCAAGTGCCCATCCGATCACGGGCATGCCGGCCTGGAAGCCGCCAAAGAACAGGCCGAGCACTACGGCGACCTTAAGGTTGATCTTCTTCATGCCAAGGCCCTTGCAGATGGATACGGCAAAGGCGTCCATCGAAAGGCCAACGGCGAGCAGCACGAGCTCTGCGAGTCCCATAGTCTGGCTCCCTCTCTGCGGGCGGGCCCGCGAGTACCTCTTGGGGGAGCAACATAAAGACTAACCTTGGCACATGGTTGAGTGGGTAGTCAAAAGAGCCCGTCCCAAATTAGCTATCTTAGCGGTGTTCGCTCATTCTGTAAGCATCGGATTTCGCGAGCGCCGCGGGGACAAACCGTGAGAAACTATTTAGCGTTTATGGAGCGTATACGATGGGAGCGATGCCTTGGATAAGAACGAGCTGCAAAAGCGTATGGAACAGGCCATCCGCCTGACGGCACCTGGCCAGCCGATCCGCACCGCCCTCGACATGATCATCGCTGGTCACCTGGGCGCTCTTATTTGCGTCGGCGACACCGAAAACGTGCTCGCTGCTGGTAACGACGGCTTCCCGCTCAACATTTCGTTTACCTCGAACCGCCTGTTCGAGCTTTCCAAGATGGACGGCGCCATCGTCATCGACGGCGACCTCACCCAGATCCTGCGCGCCAACTTCCACCTCAATCCCGATCCCTCACTCGCCACGAGTGAGACGGGCATGCGTCACCGCACCGCCGCCCGCATGTCGGTGCTCACGGATGCCATCGTGATCTCGGTCTCGGCCCGTCGTGCCGTCGTCAACGTGTACGTTCACGGCAAGAGCTACGAGATCCAGCCCGTCACCACCATCATGAGCTCGGTCAACCAGCTCGTCGCCACGCTCCAGACTACCCGTCAGTCGCTCGACCGCTCCTTGCTGCGCCTGACGGCCCTCGAGCTCGACGACTACGTTACGCTCGCCGACATTACCGGTATTTTCTCGAGCTTCGAGATCATGCAGCAGGCAAAGACCGAGCTTAAGGATTGCATCGTCAAGTTGGGCAACCAGGGCAAGCTCGTGCAGATGCAGCTCGAGCAGCTCGCGGGCTCCAGCATGGATACCGAGTATGACCTGATGATCCGCGACTACGCAAGTGATTCTTCCGAGGCTAATGCCGAGAAGATTCGCGCCAACCTAAGCCGTATGACACCTAAGGACCTGTCCGACCCACAGCATGTGGCGGCGGTTCTGGGTTACGACGACCTGGACGAGGACTCCGTCATGACGCCACTGGGCCTGCGCACGCTTTCGCGCGTGTCCGTCGTGCGCGACGGCGTGGCCGAGAAGATCGTCGACGAGTACGGCTCGTTGCAGGAGCTCATGGACGACATCAGCGAGGATCCGGAGCGCCTGGGCGACTTTGGCGTCAACAACCCTGCCATTCTTGCGGACTCGCTGTACCGCATGAAGGGCACCAAACAGGGGAACGCATAATGGCGCCCGTATGCGCCGTGGTCGTTGCCGGCGGCAGCGGCCAGCGCTTTGGAAATCCCGGCGGTAAGCAGCTCGTTAACGTGGCGGGCCGTCCGCTCATGAGCTGGTCCATCCGTGCGTTCGATCGTAGCGACAAGGTCGGCCACATCGTGGTGGTGTGTCCTGCCGAGCGCCGTGCCGAGATGCGCCGCCTGGCCATCGATCCGTTTGACTATGACACGCCCATCAGCTTCGCCGATGCCGGCGATACCCGTCAGGATTCCACCCGTGCCGGTGTGCATGCGGTTCCGGCGGGTTTCGAATATGTCGCCATCCACGACGGCGCCCGTCCGCTCATCACGACCGAGGCCATCGATCATGCGATCGACGTGCTTGTGGGCGACCGCTCGCTCGACGGTGTCGTATGCGGTCAGCCCGCGATCGACACGCTCAAGATCGTCGACGGCGACAATATCGTCGAGACGCCGCCGCGTGAGCTCTACTGGGCCGCGCAGACACCGCAGATCTTTAGCGTCGACGCCATGAAGCGCGCCCACACCGCAGCTATCGCCGAGGGCTTTATCGGGACCGACGATTCTTCGCTGGTCGAGCGCATGGGCGGGCGCGTCCGCTGTGTCCAGAGCCCGCGCGATAACCTTAAGGTGACGGTGCCCGAGGACCTGCGTCCCGTAACCGCGATTCTGCTTGGCCGCATGGCCGAGGGAGAGGACCTTCCCCATGTTCAGTAACCTGCGCATTGGCCACGGCTACGACGTCCACCGTTTGGTGGAGGGGCGTCGATGTATCATCGGCGGGGTTGACATTCCCTACGAGCGCGGCCTGCTGGGCCACTCGGATGCCGATGTGCTCGCGCATGCCTTGGCCGACGCCATTCTGGGCGCCTGCCGCGGGGGAGACATCGGCAAGCTATTCCCCGACACCGATCCCGCCTACGAGGGTGCCGATTCGATGGTGCTGCTCGCTCGCGTGATGGACTATGCGCGCGAGCTGGGCTTTGAGTTTGTCGATGCCGATTGCACCATTGCCTGCCAGCAACCCAAGATCACCCCGCACCGCGATGCCATGCGCGCCAACCTTGCCCATGCCCTGGGCGTCGACGTCGAAAACGTGGGCGTCGCCGCCACTACGACCGAAAAGCTCGGTTGGGAAGGCCAGGGCGAGGGAATCGGCGCCTGGGCCGTCTGCCTGCTACAGAAAACCGTTAAGGAGTAACGAATGCGTATCTACAACAGCGCTACCCATAAAAAGGAAGAGTTCCAGCCCATCGAGTCCGGCAAGGTCCGCATGTACGTGTGCGGCCCCACGGTCTACGACAACATCCACATCGGCAATGCCCGCACGTTCATCAGCTTTGACGTGATTCGTCGCTGGCTCATCGCGAGCGGCTACGAGGTCACGTTCGCCCAGAACCTCACCGACGTCGACGACAAGATCATCAAGCGTGCCAACGAGCAGGGCCGTACGGCTGCCGAGGTCGCGACGGAGTTCTCCGACAAGTTCATCGGCGTCATGCGTGCCGCCAACGTGCTCGATCCCGATGTGCGCCCCCGCGCCACCAAAGAGATCGGCCCCATGATCGCCATGATCAAGACGCTCATCGAGCAGGGCCACGCCTACGCCGCCGATAACGGCGACGTGTACTTTGCCGTGCGCAGCGATTCCAACTATGGTCAGGTCTCGGGCCGCAACATCGACGACCTTATGGTTGGCGCGCGCATCGAGGAGAACGAGGACAAGAACGACCCGCTCGACTTTGCGCTGTGGAAGGCTGCCAAGCCCGGCGAGCCCAGCTGGCCGAGCCCCTGGGGCGAGGGCCGTCCCGGTTGGCACACCGAGTGCGCCGCCATGGTGCATCGCTACCTGGGCACCCCGATCGACATCCACGGCGGCGGCTCCGACCTTGCCTTCCCGCATCACGAGAACGAGTGCGCCCAGGCCACCTGCGCCTGGCACCAGGGCTTCTCCAACACCTGGATGCACACGGGCATGCTGCTGGTAGACGGCGAGAAAATGTCCAAGTCGCTCGGCAACTTCTTTACGCTGGCCGAGGTCCTCGAGCAGCATTCCGCTGCCGCCCTGCGCCTGCTGATGCTGCAGACGAGCTATCGCTCGCCGCTCGACTTTTCTTGGGAGCGCTTGGAGGGTGCCGAGAACTCGCTCACGCGTATCGCCGGTACGGTCGAGAACCTGCGCTGGGCCGCGAACCATGCGACGGCCGATGCCGATGAGACAGCATCCGAGGCGTTTGCCGCCAAGGCCGCCGAGACCCGTGCCACCTTTAAGGAGTGCATGGACGACGACTTTAACACCGCCGGTGCCATGGGTGCCGTCTTTGGCTTTGTGACCGAGTGCAACCAGTACCTGGAGCAGGCGGGCGACGCTGCCGACAAGGCCGCCGCGCTTGCCGCCGCCGATACGCTGGTCGAGCTGCTCGATACGTTTGGCGTTGAGCTCCCCGAGCCCAAGGTCGAGCTGCCGCTGGGTCTGCTGGGTGTTGCCGCCGGCCTGGTCGCCTACACGGGCGACGACGTGGACGAGGCCGCTGCCAAGATTCTCGAGGCCCGCGCCGAGGCCCGCGCCGCCAAGAACTGGGATCTGGCAGATGCCATTCGCGACCAGCTCAAGGACCTGGGCCTCACCATTGAGGATACGGCCGCGGGCACTCGTATTAAGAGTCTCTAGTATTTGTCGACCGTTCGAGGTGCGGCAGATTGCCTTGAAAGAGGGGTGTTCCTATAGTTTTGTCAACTGGGAAATGCTCTCCGTGCGACCGGATCGC
>CAUBMI010000068.1 GCA_958436995.1 uncultured Collinsella sp. | reverse complement strand
AAATCGCATCATTCAGTTGGCTGCGCGAGAGGAGATGAAGCGGGGCTATGCCCCAAAGCAACGGTATAAGGTTCGTTTCATCTGCGTTTTCCGTCGCGAAGCTTAACAGCTATTATGCGAAACCCCCTTGGGGATTGCAAGCGACGAAGCGGGATTGAAACGGGAAAATCGCTGCTTGCCGGTCGTGAGGTCAATAATCGTTGGCGAGCGGCTATACGAAAAGGGCCGGATTTAAACCCGGCCCTTCTGGCATGTCTATGGTTGTTGTCGCGTGCAGCGGACGGCCTAGAACGTCTGCTCGTAATCGCTGTGCTTCTTTGCCGAACGCACCAGGAACTCCTGGTTGGTATTGGTGCCCTTGAGGCCCTTGATAAACGATGCGGCCGCACGCTCGGTATTATTCATGCCGGCGAGGATACGGCGCAGGCCAAAGGCAAACGGGCGCATCTGCTCGTCGACCAGCAGGTCCTCGTTGCGCGTGCCCGAGGCAACGGGATCGATGGCCGGGAAGATACGGCGATCAGCCAGGTCGCGGTCGAGCTTGAGCTCCATGTTGCCGGTACCCTTGAACTCCTCAAAGATGACCTCGTCCATCTTGGAGCCGGTATCGATGAGGGCGGACGCCAGGATGGTGAGCGAGCCGCCGTTCTCGATGTTGCGGGCAGCGCCCAAGAAACGCTTGGGCGGATACAGGGCCGCCGAATCGACGCCGCCCGACAGGATACGGCCCGAGGCAGGAGCGGCCAGGTTGTAGGCGCGGGCAAGGCGCGTGATGGAGTCGAGCACCACCACGACGTCGCCACCCAGTTCCACGATGCGTTTGGCACGCTCGATCACGAGCTCTGCCACGCGAGTATGGTTATCGGCGGGCATGTCGAAGGTCGAGGCCACGACCTCGCCCTTAATGGAGCGCTGCATATCGGTGACCTCTTCGGGGCGCTCGTCGACGAGCAGGCAGATGAGGTGCACTTCGGGGTTGTTGATCGAGATAGACTGGCAAATCTTCTTGAGAATCGTGGTCTTGCCGGCCTTGGGCGGAGACACGATCAGGCCGCGCTGGCCCTTGCCGATCGGCGACACGATATCGATGGCGCGACCGGTGATGGAATCCTTGCCGTGCTCCATACGCAAAGGCTCATTGGGATAGACCGGGGTAAGATCGCCAAACTTGGGGCGGTTACGGACCTGCTCGGGATCAAGGCCGTTGACGGTCGTGATTTTGGCGAGGCCGGCGCGCTTGTCGCCGCCGCGCGAAGGACGCAGCGAGCCCTCGATGACGTCGCCCGTGCGCAGGCGCGCGGAGCGGATGAGGTAGGCGGGCACGAAGGCGTCGTCGTTGGACTTCATGTAGCCATGGGCGTGGATGATGCCGGAGCTGTCCGGGCGAATCTGCAGAATGCCCTTGATGTCGCGGAAGCCCTCGGCCTTCGCAGCGGTGACGTAGATTTCCTCGACGAGCTCGGCCTTCTTCTTGCCGGTCGTCTCGATCTCGAACTCCTTAGCCTTCTCGCGCAGCTCGGCGACCTTCATGGCCGCGAGTTCCTCGCGCGAAAGCGTAGGCTCGGTCGGGGCGGCATTGCGCTCCTTGTTGCGCTGCTTGCGATCGCGCTGACGGCTGCGACGGTCGTTGTTGCGCTCGTCTTTGCGCTCGTTGCGCTCGTCGTTGCGCTTGTGCTGGCGACGGTTGGGACGAGTGCCGTCTTCGCCCTCAGCGGGGGCGGCACCATCGGTTGCGGCGGTGCCAACATTGGCCGCGGCGGCGTCATTGGCCTCGGCGCCAGAATCAACCTGCGCTTCGACATCCTGCTGCTCGGACGCCTTGGCCTTAACGGACTTCTTACGACCGCGCTTGGGCTTCTCGGACGCAGGCTGTTCGACGTCCTGGGCCTTGGCGACATCAGTCGACGCATCGGCGGTCGTCTCGGCAGAATCCTCGGACGCACCCTTCTTGGCAGCCTTGGCCTTGGACGTGCGCTTAGCAGCAGTACGACGGCTGCGACCGGGACGGACGTCGGCGGGCTCGGCATCGGCGGGAGCGGCCTCGGAAGTCGTAGCATCCTGGACGGGTGCATCGGCAGCGGTTGCAGACTCGGCGGTCGCCGCAGCATCCCGAGCGGCGGCGGCTGCTGCTGCGGCCTTCTCTGCCTCGACAAAGGCCTTGGGCTTGCGACCGCGACGGTGCGGGCGCAAAGCCGGATCGACAACGGGAACTTCGTTGGCCTCGACAGGCGCAGCGGGCTCAACAGGCAATGTGCCCTCCCCTGCCGCGGAACGGACCGAAGCCTCAGTGAGCTCGGGGGCTACCTGTTCCGCAACTTGCTCGGCCTTAGCAGCCGTGCGGCGGCGTGTGCGCGGTGCCGGCTTCTCGGTCGGCAGGTCGGCGGCAGGGGTCTCGATGGCGGCAGGCGTCTCGGGCACAGACGGAGCTGCAAGCTCGGTCAGAGCCGCGGCCTCGCGCTCGGCAGCACGACGGCGGGCGCGCACCACCTGAGCCTCGCTAATCTGCGCCAACGCACGTGCCTGCGCGACCTCATCGGAAATCGGCGCCGAGGAGTCAGCTGCAACGGCGCGCTTGGCGCGCGTCGTGCGCATGGTACGGCGTTTTGGCTTGGTGACCTCCTCGCCGTCACCGGCAGGCTTGGCCGTGCGGCGCGTGCGCTTGGGCTTTGCCGGAGCAGCCTCCTCACCAGTTGCAGGTACGGCCTTCTCAGCCGCTACAGGCATAAGCGTCGAAGCAGCCTTAGGCGTCTCGGGAGCCGAGGCTTGCGCGGGCGCCGCGACCTGGTCCGACGCAACCGGTGCAGCGGGAGCGGCTTGCGTCGTCGTTATTTCGTTTTCTTGCTGTTGATCAGACACAGTGTTTGCTCAACTTTCTTTTCAAGCCCTGTGATCACATGCTCCCTGCATAAACCTTCAGGGCGGCTAAACAGTCTAGTTCCGTTCAAAACGACGGACATCATTGATCTGTATCGAGATGATTGCGTCAACTACGCAGCGTTAGTGTAACACAACCGCCGCCACCTGCAACTTAGTCATTGGGGGCGTTCTTAAACGACTAGTCAAAAGGGACACTCTTTGGTCTACCACCCACAAATCAGACTGCCTCCGCCAAAACTATGGCGGTTTACTACGACGAATCGATCAACCGCGACCACTCCGAAACATGTTGAACTAAAACCGCAGGTAGATGCCTTGCGCTTTTTTGCGAAAAGCCGGCGTGGTTGGAAATTCCCAATTCATCGTAGTAAACCGGCATAGTTTCGTATTTC
This sequence comes from uncultured Collinsella sp., assembly GCA_958436995.1. GTDB lineage: Bacteria > Actinomycetota > Coriobacteriia > Coriobacteriales > Coriobacteriaceae > Collinsella. Next base: position 6,517 of record CAUBMI010000068.1, on the reverse strand, counting down.
CAGCAGTTCCAAATTCGTCAATACGTCGGCATTTGCGAAAAAAGCCCGACCTCCGTGGGAGATCGGGCTTATAGGGCTCAGTTAAACCAAACCTACACGGTCAAATGACCCGCAGCTTACATCTGCTCGGGTGCGGAAACGCCAACGAGGGTAAGCACCAGAGCGAGTGTCACGCGGACGGCGTCGCAAGCGGCCAGACGGGCGCGCGAAAGCTCGGGGTCGACGGGACGACCCTCGCTCGGCAGCACCTGGCAGGCAGCGTAGAAGCTGTGGAAGTCGCCGGCAAGCTCCTCGGCAAAGTGCGTCAGACGGAACGGAGCGCGGTCGCGAGCGCAGCTGGCAATCAGGTCGGTGAGCTCGTTGAGCTTACGCGAAAGGGCGAGCTCGGTCGGGTCAGTCAGCAGCGAGTAATCGACGTTCTCACCGATGGCCTTGGCGGCGACGGCCTTCATGCCCATCTCGTCAGCCTGCTCGGCGGTAACGTCGGCGGCGCGACGCAGGATGGAGCACACGCGGGCGTGAGCGTACTGCACGTAGTACACCGGGTTGGAGTTGTCGCGCTTCTTAACGGCCTCGATGTCGAAGTCGACCATCTGGTTGGAGCTCTTGGAGATAAGCGTGTAGCGGGCGGCGTCAGAGCCGACCTCGTCGACGAGCTCCTGCAGGGTCACCATGGTGCCCTTGCGCTTGGACATACGAACGGGCTTGCCGTTACGCAGCAGGTTGACGAGCTGGCCCAGCAGAACCTCAAACTTGCCGGGGTAACCGAGAGCATCGCAGACGCAGCGGACGCGCTCGATGTAGCCGTGGTGGTCGGCACCCCAAATGTCGATGACGTGGTCAACGCGCTGGAACTTATCCCAGTGATAGGCAACGTCGGAGGCGAAGTAGGTGTACTCACCGTCGGACTTGATCAGGACGCGGTCCTTGTCGTCGCCCAGGTCGGTGGAACGGAACCACAGGGCGCCGTCCTTGGTGTAGAGATAGCCCATCTTGTCGAGCTTCTCGAAAGCGCGGTCGACGGCGGAGGTGCCGGCGGTCTCGCCCTCGGTGTCCTTCACGTACAGGGAACGCTCGGAGTACCAACGATCGAAGTCGCAATTGACGGCGTGGCAGAGGTCGCGCATGTTGTCGACCATCTTTACGTAGCCGCGCTCACGGAAGCTCTCCATGCGCTCCTGCGGATCGGCCTCGACCCACTTGTCGCCGTCGGTGCGCCAGAACTCAGCGGCCTCGTCGATGATGTAGTCGCCGCCGTAAGAGTCCTTGCCCAAGGTCTCGGCAAAGTTGTCCTGATACGGATGGGTCTCGGGGTGCTCGTCGTTCTCGTCGGCAACAAAGGCGTCACGGTCGGCGATCAGCAGCTTGTGAGCCTCGTCGATATCAACGCCCTGCTTGGCGATGATGTCGGCAAGCTGCATATAGCGCGTGCTGATGGAGTTGCCGAAGGTGTTCATCTGAGAGCCGTGGTCATTGATGTAGAACTCACGCTGGATCTCATAGCCGGCGTGGTCCATAACGCGGCAGAGCGAATCGCCCAGCGCGGCCCAGCGGCCGTGGCCGATGTGCATGGGGCCGACGGGGTTGGCGGAAACGAACTCGACCTGGGTCTTCAGGCCACCACCGACGTTGGACTTAGCGAAGTCCATGCCCTTCTCGCGAGCCTCGCCAAAGATGGCATTCTTGACGGCAACGGAGAGGTAGAAGTTGATGAAGCCGGGGCCTGCGATCTCGACCTTCTCGATCGCGGGGTCCTCGGGCATATGGGCAACGATGACCTCGGCGATCTTGCGCGGGGCGCAGTGGGCCAGCTTGGCGGACTTCAGGGCCATGGTAGAGGTCCACTCGCCATGAGAAGTGTCAGCCGGTCGCTCGATAGCGCAATCGTCAAGTTCAAATGCGGAAAGGTCGCCGGCCTCCTGGGCCGCAGCAAGCGCAGCGCGTACCAGCTCTTCAATCTTCTCGGGCATAGATCCTCCTTGTGTTAAAGCCCCCGAGCTCTTGGTCACTCGTAGGGCAAAAGCCAGAGTTTGTAGCACTCTATCACAAGCGACGGGCACTGTCGCAGGGTAAAGCTAATAGATATTGCATATGCACAAAAATGACTACAGCTTGCATGGAGTCACTCAAAGATGCCGGTCTGCCTGCAGATTATGCAGGCGTTGAAAATGCATAAAGGTGTGAATGAGCTGCGTCTGTTATCGAATACTCTTACCTATCAGAATTGTGTGCTTTTCCTGCATAAAGTAAGGGTTTGCGCACGTCAGCGTGTTATTCTAGACATACGTAAATTCGTATAAGTTGGAGGTAGCATGTTCTCAATCGGTCAACACGTCATTCATCCGGGTCAGGGAGTCTGCACCGTCGTCGGTTTTAGGGACGACACGCCGCAGCCCATGCTGTTGCTCGAGACCAAGCAGGGACATGCGCAGACGATCCTCATGTACCCCGTGGCGCAGGCCGATCGTTTGCATGCCGCCATCTCCCAGCAAGATGCCGAGCACCTGCTGAGCCACTATGACGAGCTGGAGTGCGACACCTTTACCGAGCGTAACAGCTCGCTTGAGGAGACGCACTTTAAGCAGCAGCTCAAGCTGGGCGCGCCCGAGACGGTCCGCGTGGCAAAGACCATGATGCACCGCATTCGCCAGGCCGAGGAAGCTGATAAAAAGCCCAGCTCTTACTACATGCGCGTACTCAAGGAGGCCAAGCGCCGCTCCATTGAGGAGTTCGCCGTGGCCCTGGGCGTCACCGAAGAGGACGCCGAAGCCCGCCTAGCCCAAGCCGCCCTCAACTAACCCATCCGCGCCAAAAACCACCACAAAGGGGACAGGCACCTTTGTGGTGGTTTTTTCGTTCTAGTCGTTCTAGTAGTATTCATTCTTAGCGATACCTACGAGCACAAGGAGCCTCTTATGGCAGAGCCACTTACCGCCGGAATCACCCGCGACCGTGCGTTCGAACTGCTCAACGAGCACAACAAGGACCCGTTCCACATCACCCATGGCGAAACGGTCGAGGGCACCATGCGCTACTTTGCGCGCGAGTTCGACCCCGAGAACGAGGAGTTTTGGGGCATCGTCGGCCTGCTGCACGACCTGGATTGGGAGGAGCATGAGGATGACCCCATGAACCACACCATCTATGCGGCCGAGATCCTCGAGGGCGAGGGCGCCTCTCCCGAGCTCATTCGCGCCATCCAGACGCACACGTCCGATTTCAACACCTCGCTGCCCAAGCCCGAACTGCAGATGGAAAAGATACTGTTCGCCTGCGACGAGCTCACCGGCCTGATCGGAGCCGCCGTCGTCATGCGCCCGAGCAAGAGCGTCATGGACTTTACGACCAAGTCGCTCAAGAAGAAGTTCAAGGACAAGCGCTTTGCCGCCGGCTGCTCGCGTGACGTGATTTCGCAGGGCGCCGAGATGCTGGGCTGGGAGCTTCCCGAGCTCTTCGACCGTACCATCGCGGCCATGCAATCCTTCGCTCCCGATCGCGACACCTTCCAGGCCTAACCGCCCACGCCACCTATAACCACCGCAAAGGGGACAGGCGCCTTTGTGGTGGTTTTTCGTTTGCAACAGGTTTAGGGACGGACCTGGCCGGTGCCGCGGAGCTTGTATTTGTAGGTAGTGAGGGCCTCGGCGGCAAAGGGGCCGCGGGCGTGGAGCTTTTGGGTCGAGATGCCGATCTCGGCGCCCAGGCCAAACTCGCCGCCGTCGGTGAAGCGCGTGCTGGCGTTGGCATACACGGCCGAGGCATCGACCGCGTCCAGGAAGCGCTCGCAGGCATCCTCGTCCTCGGCAACGATGGCCTCGGAGTGCATGGTGCCGTAGCGGTTAATGTGCGCGATGGCTTCGTCCTCGTTCGCCACGACCTTCACGCTCATCTCGAGCGCCAGATACTCGCGGCCCCAGTCCTCCTCAGTCGCGGCTACATAGTCGTCGCCCTCGGCAAGCCCGGCGGCAGCGCATGCGGCGCACGTGGCCTCGTCGCCGTGAATCAGCACGCCGTGGTCGTGCAGCACGGCAACGACCGCCGGCAAAAACGAATCCGCCACGGCACGGTCGACCAGCAGCGACTCGGCGGCATTGCACACGCCCACGCGCTGCGTCTTAGCGTTGACGATAATGTTGAGCGCCTTGTCAAAATCGGCGGATTCATGCACGTAGATGTGGCAGTTGCCTGTGCCCGTCTCGATCACCGGCACAAGCGACTCGCGCACGCAGCGCTGGATCAGGCCCGCACCGCCACGCGGAATGAGCACATCGACAATACCGCGGAGCTTCATGAGCTCGCCGGTGGCCTCGCGGTCGGTGGACTCGATCATCGAGATAGCTTCGCGTGGAAAGCCCTGGACCTCAAGCGCATCGGCCAGCAGTTCGGCAATCATGGCGCACGAGTGATAGGCCAGCGAACCGCCGCGCAGGATGCAGGCGTTGCCGGTGCGGATGCAGATGCCCGCGGCATCGGCCGTCACGTTGGGGCGCGCCTCGTAGACCATGGCAACCAGGCCCAGCGGCACACTCACGCGCGTAAGGTCCACGCCACTCGCAAGCACACGGTGATCGAGCACGCGGCCCACGGGATCGGGCAGCTCGGCGAGCTTCTCCAGGCCGGCGGCCATGCCCTCGACGCGCTCGGGCGTCAGCAGCAGACGATCGAGCAATCCGACCGAGGTGCCCGCATCACGCGCAGCGGACATATCGAGCTCGTTGGCGGCGACGATGGAGTCGATACCGTTGCGCAGTGCTGCGGCCATGGCGCGCACGGCCTCCTGGCGCTGCTCGTCGCTCGCCGTGGCAAGCGAGGCCGACGCTGCCTTAGCGGCAACGGCAAGATCGTGGACATACGTGGCTATATCGACCGACATGGACGGCCCTTTCTCCTAGAAGTTTGCAACCATGGTAGCCGATTTGCGCATGGCCTCGCCCGCGGCGGTAGAATTGGTCAACCCGAAACACCGCAACGAACGGAAGACTCACATGGCCCTCATTACTTCGTACCACGTCCCCGGCCTGTATGTCGAGGACCACAGCATCGATGTCCCCCTCGACTGGCGCGGCCTGGAGCCCATGCTTTTGGCCGTCGGCAGCACCATGCGCCGCGGCGCCATGCCGGCGCCCATCGCCGGCGCGCCCGAGAGCATCAAGCTCTTCTACCGCGTGGTTTGCGCACCCGACCGCATCAACGACGACCTGCCGCTCCTTCTCTTTTTGCAGGGCGGCCCCGGCGGCGAGAGCCCGCGTCCGCTGTCGCCCACGAGCGACGGCTGGATCGAGGAGGCCGTCAAACACTTCCGCGTGGTCCTGCCCGACCAGCGCGGCACCGGACGCAGCAGCTGTGTTGACGGACGCACGATCGCGGCCTTGGGCGAGCGCGCCGAGGCAGCCGGCGCCGATGCGGCCCGCTCGCAGGCGGACTTCCTCAAGCGTCACCTCGCCAGCTCTATCGTGCGCGATTTTGAGTACCTGCGCCTGGCAGGCTTTGGCGGCAGGCCCTGGGTCACACTCGGGCAGAGCTACGGCGGCTTTTTGACGCTGAGCTATCTGTCGCTCTTCCCCGAGGGCGTGGCGGCAAGCTTTACCTGCGGCGGCATCCCCCACGTGCCGGCGAGCGCAAGCGAAGTCTACGCGCACACCTTCCCGCGCATGGTCGCCAAAACGCAGCAGTATTACGACCGCTACCCTGCCGACGTCGAGCGCGTGGCAGCCCTGGCCGATGCGCTCGAGGCTCAGAAGCCCGTGCTGCCCGACGGCTCGCCGATGACGGTCGAGCGCCTACAGCTCATGGGCAGCGACTTTGGCATGAAGCCGAGCTTTGAGCGCATGCATTGGATTATCGATCACGCTTTTGTTGACGGCGACGGTACGCTGAGCTGCGGCTCCTCAGTATCCGACAGCTTTTTGATGCGCGCCTTCGAGCGCACCAACACGCGCACGAATCCGCTGTACTGGACGCTGCAGGAGTTCATATACGCCGACGGTGACACCATGCCCATTGGCTGGACCGCGGCTGAAGAGAAGGCACACCGCGCCGAGTTTGACACCCTCGCGCGCCCGCTCATGTTTACCGGCGAGGCCATGTTCCCGTGGATGTTCGAGCAGATGCCCGAGCTCAAGCCCTTCAAGCCCGCCATGGACCTGCTGATGGAAGACACCAGCTGGGACAAGATCTACGACCCGCAGCGACTGGCGTGCAACGAGGTGCCCCTGCAGGCCGCGGTGTATTTCGACGACATGTACGTCGATTCGGGCATGCAGCTCGATACGCTCAGCCGCGTGGGTAACTCGCATGCCTGGGTGACCAACGAGTTCGAGCACGACGGTCTACACGGTAGCGTGGTGTTCAAGCACCTCTTCAACGAAGCCCTCAACCGCGGAGACCTGCGCCAAATCTTCTAGCAAAGGAGCGTCCCCACCTGCCGGCACAGACGATATGAGCAGGACATAAAAACATTGAGAGCCCCTGCTGCATGAAGGACCGCGGATTAGGCCGACAATGGTGAGTGTCTAAT
>CAUBMI010000067.1 GCA_958436995.1 uncultured Collinsella sp. | reverse complement strand
AAGAGGCGGCGACAACCTGCCCGCCGGGGCACATGCAAAACGAGAACACGCTGCGGCCGTTGGGAAGATGGGCGACGAGCTTGTAAGGGGCTGCTCCGAGGGCAGGATGTCCCGCCGAGGCTCCGTATTGGACTCGGTCGATGTCGCGCTGCGGATGCTCGATGCGAACGCCCATGGCAAAGGTCTTTTGTGCGAGGGCCACGTTGTGGCCCTTAAGGAGCTCAAAAATATCGCGAGCAGAATGCCCGCAGGCGAGGATGAGGTGCTTTGTCTCGATTGGCTCGCAAGCGGCGTCTTGGGACGATTGGACATCAATACCGGTGATGGCGCCAGACGCGTCGATGCGAATGTCGACGAGCTTCGTTCGATAGCGGACGACACCTCCGAGCTGCTCGATGCGCTGAGATATAGCGGTGACGACCGTGGGAAGGATGTCGGAGCCAATGTGCGGCTTGGCATCCCACAGAATATCGCGGGGCGCACCCGCCTCGACGAAGGTTTCGAGGATAAGGCGATGGGCGGGATTTTTGGTTCCCGTATTGAGCTTGCCGTCCGAGAAAGTCCCCGCGCCGCCCAGGCCAAACTGGATATTGCTTTCGGGGTCGAGGATGCGCTCCTTTAGAAAGAGGTCGATCGCCCGCGAGCGGCGAAATGCCGGGTCGCCGCGCTCGATGAGCAAGGGCTTAAGACCTGCTTCGGCGAGCGTAAGCGCAGCGAAAAGGCCGGCGCATCCGGCGCCGACAACGACAGGGCGTTCTTGAGGTACGTCGGAGGCGGGGGAGGGGAATGAAGGCTCATCGTCTTCTATCGCGCGTACGCGCGAGCGGTCACGCTCGGCAACGCTGTCGACCGCTTCTCGCTCGAGGTGGGGACTAGTCAGCTCAACACGAAAGCTCAGGATAAAATGGACGTCTCGTTTTTTGCGAGCGTCGATTGACTTGCGGTGGAGCTCGATGGACTTGATCTCGGAGTCCTTGCAACGTAGGACGCGCTTGGCGACTCGCTTGCCAACAATGAGACAGGCATTTTCATCGCCGGCTTCATCGAGCGACGCGTTGACTTGGGTGATTTCAATCATCGAGGTCTCCTTAGAGGCAAGAAAGAGGCCGTCCGGTATCCCAGACGGCCCGAATGCGTTTTTGATTATAGACTGCGCGGCTACAGGCTGCTTGCAGCGCGAATGCCCGAGATCCAGGCCCACGCAAGGTTAAAGCCTCCGCAATCGGCGTCGATGTCGAGCGCTTCGCCGCAGACGTAAAGCGGGGCGTCGACAACGCTGCGCGCGCGTAGAACGGGTGTTGAGATGCTCTCGACAGATACGCCACCACGCGTGACCTGCGCCGAGCGCTCATCGGTCGTCCCCTCGGCAAACAGCTTAAAGTGCTTGAGGATCGAGACCAGATGGATGACATCGTTGGAGCCTGGATGGCACTGCTCGAACGCTGTGCAGACGACGCGGGAGAGTTGCGGGGCGAGCATGCCGTCGAGCCAACGGGGATCGCGGGGTGAAAAGCGGCCGAGCAGTTCAACGCGTCGGTTGAGCGTATCGAGCAGCTCGTCTTTGGAGAGGTCGGGGAAAACGTCGAGCAGGATCGTATCGCCGTGCTGGATACGACGAGAGAGGTTGAAGACAGCGACACCCGAGATACCGAAGGTTCGAAACAGCACTTCACCGTCTTCGTGCCAGAGCTCATTATGATTGCGGGCGAGCGTCAAGCGGGCACGGACGCGCAGGCCATCCAACGTCTTGAATGCCGCCCGATCGCCAACGACCGTTGCCGATACGGGGCAGAGGATGGGGCGCAGTGAAGTGAGGGGGAGGCTAAACGTATCGGCGATACCGGTGGGGTTGCCGCCCGTGGCGATAATTACGGCATGTGCCTGCAGGGCCTCGTTCTTGCGAGGGACATCGGCGAGCGCTTTCCGAAGCGAGCGGAGCTCCGATTTTCGGTCGTCGTGCTTTTTTGCCTTGAGTGCCCGCGCTGGACGGTCTATTTGGAGTGCCCAGCCTTCGGAAGCTTTGTGCGCCGAGGCAACGTTGGCTCCGCAGATTAAGGTGATACCTAGGCGGTCGCAAACGCTGAGAAGCGCGTCGCGCACCGATTCGGCGCGAAGGGAGCGCGGGTACAGCCGGCCTTCCTCGGAGGTTGTCATGATGCCCAGCGAGGAGAAGAAACCCATAAGCTCTTGTTCGGGCTGGGGGCCCATGACGGATGTGACGAATGCTGGGTGGTTATACCGCTGAGGATCGATCGATTCGTTGGAGAGGTTGCAGCGGCCGTTACCGGTCGCAAGGAGCTTAAGGCCGCAGGCGACATCGCGCTCAACGATGCAGACGCTTTTGCCAGCGCGTGCGGCCGTAATGGCGGCGGCGAGGCCTGAAGCCCCGCCGCCGATTACCAAGACGTCATAGAGGGCGCTCGCGTTCACTTAGGCCTCGTCGGTCTCGTGCGGGGTAATAGCCTCGACGGCAGAGACTGCCTTGGGCAACATGCCATCGGGCAGCGCGGTCTCGACCTCGCCCTTATCGCAGGCCTCGGCGAGTGCCGGATTAATGGGAAGCTGGCCCAAGATGTCGAGGTTATAGCGCTCTGCGACCTCGGGGAGCTTGCTCTTGCCAAAGACCTCGATCTTCTTGCCGCAGTCGGGGCACTCAATATAGCTCATGTTCTCGACAATGCCCAGAATGGGGACGTTCATCTTCTCGGCCATGTTGACCGCCTTGGCGACGATCATCGAGACCAGATCCTGCGGGCTCGTGACGATGACGATGCCGTCGACCGGCAGCGACTGGAAGACGGTGAGCGCGACGTCGCCTGTTCCCGGAGGCATGTCGACCAGCAGGTAGTCGATGGGGCCCCACGAGGTCTCGCTCCAGAACTGCCTAATGGCGCCTGCGATGACCGGACCGCGCCAAAGGACGGGGTCGGTCTCGTTTTGGAGCAGCAGGTTGGAGCTCATGACCTTGACGCCGTGCTCGGAGATTTCGGGCAGCATAAGGTTGCCAAGGGCATGGACGTGGCGTCCACTCATACCGAACATCTTGGGGATAGAGGGACCGGTGATGTCGGCATCGAGGACGCCGACCTTGTGGCCGTGACGGGCAAGCTCGGTGGCGATGGCACCGGTGACAAATGACTTGCCGACACCGCCCTTGCCGGAAAGCACGGCGATGACGCGCTTGACCTCGGACAGCGTGTTCTCCTCAAATTGCGACGGCGACGTTTGTCCGCCGGCGGCCTGTGCGTGTTCGCAACCCATGTATGACTCCTTTGTATATGCTGGGGCCGGGGCCCCGCGATGTGACACGAGCGTCATTGTACCCTCGTTTGCGAGCGGGAGTCATTTGCGATGCGTTTGGGCCGAGCGTGCTTGCAATACGATGGGCCCAAGCGAATGGGCGGGCTTACTGAACTTTGCTGGCGAACTCGAGGTATTGCATGCGCTGCAGCTTGTCGATCGTCGAGGCGTAGGGGCTGTCTTCCGATTCCAAGTCGTAGCGCAGCCCGTCGGCACCGAGATAGCCGGCGACATTGATGGTGGGCACATCTGACCTTGTCGCAAGCAGGGCCTTTTGGTAATTGGTGAGCGGGGCGCCGATCTTATTAAGGGTAATGGCTGCAATCTCGTTTGCCCCGACGGTGTCGTAGACGTTGAGCTCGGTATTGCCGGCGATCTCATAGTTAGCCCAGACGAGATATGTCGACTGATAGATACGGAAAGCGTGGCTTGCCGTATCTTCCTGAGGGTACAGCTCGTCGTTGAGAGTCGTTGCGGCGCTCGGCTGATGGTCGCCAAAAAAGACAAGAACAACCGGTCTGCCGATGTTGCGGAGCTCGTTGATAAAGTACTCGAGGTCCCGGTCGGATGCGTTGATGCAGGTGAGATAGGTGTTGAGCGCGCTGTTGGCGCCTTCGCTGGCTCCCTCGACCCAATAGTTTGTCAGCTCTTCGGCGGGAACGGTGCCATAGTCGTAGCCGCCGTGATTTTGCATCGTGACGTCAAAGATGAACTGCGGCGCTTCGTCGGTTCTAAGCAGGTCGAGTATCTTGTCGTAGGTGGCGTAGTCGCATACGCCGGCATGGTAATAGGGCGCACCTTCGAAATCGCCGATTGAAAGAAAGTCTCCAAAGCCCAGCTGCTGATAGATTTTATCTCGATGGTAGTTGACGGGGTTTTGCGGGTGCATAGCGGTAGTGGTATACCCAAGCTCTTTAAGGTCCTTTGCCAGGCTGTTTACGCCATTCATCTGATACAGCTGATAGGGGATCTTGCCTAATCCGACAAAGGCCGTTGTCGCTCCGGTCAAAAATTCGAATTCGGAGTTCGCCGTTCCGCCACCGGCGACCGAAGCGAGCATGGTGCCGCGAACAAGTGTGTCGGGAAGCGAGTTGTAGAATGCGGGGCCGGAGTACCCGGCCGCCTGGAGCTGCTCAAAGCACGAAAGGTCGCTAAAACTCTCGTTCATGACGGCAACAATCGTCGGCTTGATTTCATTGAACTGGGCAACGGCCGCCGCGCGCTGTTCGCTCGAGCCATATGTGCTGTCGTAGACGGCGGCGAGCTCCTGCTCGATGCTCTGCGCCTCATCGGGCGTATAGTCTTCGGGCTTCTCAATGGGCAACTCGTTGACCATTTCGGTGAACGAAGTGATAAAACCCTGAGACGCATACGTGGTGATGGGCTGCCAACGGTCAAATCCAAAATCCAGCGCCTGCTCCAAGTCGATGTTGGAAAAGCCTGAGAGCCCCACAACGGTCACTAGCAGAAAAGCACAGAGGTTAGCGGCGATTGCGGGGAAGACATGGGTGGGCGTACGGAGCTTTCGCGGTCGGATGAGCGAAAGAAGCCCCAGGGAAATCTCCAGCAGGGCGAGAGAGGTTACGATTCCGGCGGTAAAGGTAAACTCGTATCCCTCGCTGACTTCCATTGCGGTGCCAAGGGCCAAGATATCGCTTGGCAGGATGGCTTCGCCTTTAAACGTTATGACGAAGTGCTCGGCAATGCCAAGGATGCAGCAGACGACGGGCACGAGAGCCATGACGCCTCCATGACGCTGTCCCAGCAAATAAAGGGAGAGCAGAACCGTCGCGAGCAGCCCGACGGAAAACCCGAATGAGTTGGCGGGAATGCGATAGAACGTTTCGTTGCAGGCAATTTCGAGTGAAACGAACGAGAGCGCTGAAACAGCGGCGATGACAAGGATGTCACGGCAAATACAGGCAACCGTTCCCGTCGCAAGGTCGGTTTGGTCGATAAGTCCCGAAACCAAGGGCTCGACAAGAAGCATGACGGCGGCAGCACCGAGCGCCGAATAAGAAAGGACCCATAGGGAGCTGCCCTCATTTACGAGCAATTGATTCGTAACCCATGCAGCTACCACGCCGAGCGGGATGAGGAGCGTCGCGCACCAAAAGACGCGGGCAATGGGTGGCTTTTCGTTGCGTTTGATTGAAAAATACACGCGCACGACGACGGCGGCCACGATAAGGACGGCGATGAATATGGGCAGATTGGCCATGTCGCTCGAAGTGATTTCAAGGGGGATATCTTCGGTCATGGACGTTCCTCTGGTACAACAAATTAAGTTCAGTATTAGATTACTGTAACCTTTCCACGGCATTTCGAGAAACAAAGCGCCCGATACGCAAAGCTAAAGGTCTGCGAATCTTGTATTACGAACATCTGTGCGCGTCGAGTGCGCTAAACTCATCGGCAGTATGATTCGATGCAATAGGAGGCAAGGAGCTTCCATGTCTGATTCTTCTATCGTTATTCGCGGCGCCCGTGAGCACAACCTCCGTGATATCGATGTTTCCATTCCGCGTGACCAACTCGTGGTCATTACCGGTCTTTCTGGCTCGGGCAAGAGTTCGCTGGCATTTGACACTATCTATGCCGAGGGCCAGCGTCGATACGTCGAGAGTCTTTCGAGCTATGCGCGCCAGTTCTTGGGACAGATGGACAAACCCGACTTGGATTCAATCGACGGCCTTTCGCCGGCGGTGTCGATCGACCAAAAGACGACGTCTAAAAACCCTCGCTCGACGGTTGGCACCGTAACCGAGATTTATGACTATCTGCGCCTGCTGTTCGCCCGTGTGGGCACCCCGCACTGTCCCGAATGCGGCCGTGTCATTGAGCGCCAGACGACCGACCAGGTTGCCGACAAGGTCTTGACGGCGGGGGAGGGCCGCCGCGCGTTTGTGCTGGCACCGGTGGTGCGCGGGCGAAAAGGCGAGTACACCAAACTGTTTGAGGATCTTCGCGCCGAGGGCTTTAGCCGCGTGCGTGTCGACGGTGAAGTGCGCTCGCTCGACGATCAGATCGATCTGGACAAGAAGTTCAAGCACGATATCGAGGTCGTGGTCGACCGCATCGTGATCCGTGAGAACTCTCTGGGCCGTATCGCCGAGTCTGTTGAGCAGGCGACCGCGCTGGCGCACGGCAATGTGAACGTATACTTGCTGCCCGACCGCGACGCTCCCGAGGGGACCGAAGGCGAGTTGCTGGAGTATTCGCTGGCGTTAGCGTGCCCGGAGCATGGGCACTCCATCGATGACCTGCAGCCGCGTGATTTCTCGTTCAACGCGCCCTATGGCGCGTGCCCAGAGTGCGATGGCCTGGGCTTTAAGAAGACGGTCGATGCCGAGGCCCTAATCGAAGACCCCTCGAAGTCGATCGCCGACGGGGTCTTTGGCAGCCTGTTTGGCAACTCTAACTACTATCCGCAGATTTTCGCTGCGGTCTGCAAACACTTTAAGGTGAGCGTCGATACGCCGTGGGAGGATCTGCCTCCGCGGGTGCGTCGCGCGTTTTTAGACGGCATGGGCGACCAGAAGATTTCGGTCGACTATCAAAAGCTCGATGGGCGCCGCAGCCAGTGGGACACCAAGTTCTCGGGCGTGCGCAATATCCTGTACGAGCGCTATACCGAGACGACGAATGAGAACACCAAGGCGCGCTTGGAGAAGTACATCCGCGAGGAGCCGTGCTCGAGCTGCCACGGCGCTCGTTTGCGCCCCGAAATGCTCGCTGTTACCGTAGGCGGTAAGTCCATTTACGAGGTCTGTTGCCTATCGTGCCGCGAGTCGCTCGAGTTTTTTGAGGGCTTGGAGCTTACCGAGCGCCAACAATTTATCGGCGGGCGCATCGTTAAGGAAATCCTGGAGCGCCTGCGCTTTCTGGTCGATGTCGGACTCGACTATCTGACCCTCGACCGTGCCTCGGCGACGCTTTCCGGAGGCGAGGCCCAGCGCATTCGCCTGGCAACGCAGATCGGCGCCGGCCTCATGGGTGTGCTGTACATTTTGGACGAGCCGTCGATCGGCCTCCATCAGCGCGATAACGAGCGCCTGATCAAGACGCTTGAGCGCCTACGCGATATCGGCAATACCGTCATCGTCGTCGAGCATGATGAGGATACGATTCGTGCTGCCGACTATGTGATCGACATGGGCCCCGGTGCGGGCGTGAACGGCGGACACGTGGTCGCCGCGGGAACGCCTGCCGATATCATGGCGTGCCCCGATTCGATGACGGGTGCCTACCTGACCGGCAAGCGAATGATTCGGGTTCCCGATGAACGCCGCAAGCCCGGTCGCGGCTGCCTTAAGATCACGGGCGCCCGCGCCAACAACCTCAAAAACGTTACCGCCAAGATCGAGTTTGGTACGCTTACGGTCGTTACCGGCGTGTCGGGATCGGGTAAGAGCTCCCTGGTTACCGACACCATCGCACCTGCCCTTACGAATGCCATTCACCGTTCGACGCGCCCTGTGGGTCCGTACAAAAAGCTCGAGGGTATCGAGTGCATCGATAAGGTGATCGACATTGACCAGTCGCCGATCGGCCGTACACCGCGTTCCAATCCCGCTACGTACATTGGCCTGTGGGATGATTTGCGCGCGCTGTTTGCGAGCACACCGGAGTCGAAGGCACGCGGCTACTCGCCGGGACGTTTCTCCTTCAACGTGAGTGGCGGGCGCTGTGAGGCGTGCAAGGGCGACGGACAAATTAAGATCGAGATGCACTTCCTTCCCGATATCTATGTCCCCTGTGAGGTCTGCGGCGGCAAACGCTATAACCGCGAGACGCTTGAGGTCACCTACCGTGGTAAGACCATCTCGGACGTGCTCGACATGAGCGTCACCGAGGCACTGGCCTTCTTTGGGAATATCCCGCAGATTAAGCGCAAGCTCCAGACGCTGTACGATGTAGGCTTGGGCTACGTGAGCCTGGGCCAGCCCGCTACGACGCTCTCGGGCGGCGAGGCGCAGCGTGTGAAGCTCGCCAAGGAGCTTCATCGACGCCAGACGGGCAAGACGTTCTATATTTTGGATGAGCCGACGACCGGCCTTCATTTTGAGGACGTCCGCCAGCTGCTCGATGTGCTGCAGCGCTTGGTCGATGCGGGCAACACGGTGCTGGTGATTGAACACAACCTTGATGTCATCAAGGTTGCCGACCGCCTGATCGATATGGGCCCCGAGGGCGGTAACGGCGGCGGAACCGTCGTGGTTTCGGGCACACCGGAGCAGGTTGCGGACTGTCCGCAGAGTTATACGGGCAAGTTTTTGGCGCCGTTGCTCAGGCGTGACCGGGAGCGTCAGGCTCAACTTGATGCTCAATAAATAGGCGATTCAGTTTATGGGCGCCATCGACTCCTTGTGATTCGATGGCGCTTGCTGTGTCGAAGTGACGTATGCAGCCGAATTGGACATATACTTAATCCTTGCGTCCGAATGCGAGGGAAAGGATATGCCATGGCAAAGGCTGTAAAGACGCCAAAAACCAATGCGATGCGCGAGCTGGAAAGCGCCGGCATTTCCTATGTTCTACATACGTACGAAGACGATGGTGATGAGTCGGCGGGCCTGGGGGTCGCGATTTCGGAGCAGCTTGGCGAGGAGCCCGGACAAGGATTTAAGACCTTGGTCTGCGTGACGCCGTCCAACGACCATGTCGTGTGCTGCATCCCTGTTGCCGACGAGCTCGATCTAAAGTCCGCCGCGCGTGCCGCGGGGGAGAAGTCCTTGGCCATGATGCATGTGAAGGATTTGCTTGCGGCGACTGGCTACGTTCGCGGCGGCTGCAGTCCGGTCGGTATGAAAAAACGCTACCGGACGCTCATTGATGAGACATGTGTCCTTTGGGATACCATTTTTATTTCGGGAGGCAAGCGTGGTTATCAGCTTGAGCTTGCACCCGATGATTTAATTGCATTTTGCGGGGCGACGGTCGCCCCGATTACGAGAGAGGACTGAGCGATGCCGCAGGAAGAATTGAAGTGCGGAGCTCATTTTGCAAAAGAATCTGCGCCTCAGACACCCTCATCCGAAGCTTCTTCGTCGCGAGATGGCACTGATGATATGGGCTCGTCGGACTACTCCACGGTTGGTCGTTCCGCCGGGCTTATGACCATCCTGACCATTGTGTCTCGCGTCACCGGCTTTATCCGCACATGGGCAATGGCGGCCGCTATCGGCATGTCGCTGCTCTCGTCCTCCTATCAGGTCGCCAACAACCTGCCCAATATGCTCTACGAACTCGTGATGGGCGGCATGCTCGTGACGGCGTTTTTGCCCGTGTACATGGGCGTGAGGCGTGAGCAGGGTCGCGAGGCCTCGAACGAGTACGTGGGCAACCTGCTCGGTATTCTGCTATTGGTGCTGGGTGGCATTTCGTTGCTGGGGACCGTGTTCGCCCCGGGCTTTATTTGGACGCAATCGTTCCTTTCGGGTGACGGCGGCAGCATGGATACCGCTGCGTTCATGTTCCGTTTCTTTGCCATCCAGATTCTGTTTTATGGTTTGGGCTCGGTGTTTTCGGGCGTCCTCAACGCACACCGCGACTACTTCTGGTCGACGTTTGCCCCGGTCCTCAACAATGTGATCGTCATTGCGAGCTTTATGGGCTTTGCGCCCGTGTCCGCACAGTTTGGCGAACGTGCCGGCATCATCTTGATTGCGGCCGGTACGACCCTCGGTGTCTTTGTTCAGATGGCATGTCAGATCCCCGCGCTTGGCAAGCACGGCGTGCATCCCCATATCCATATCGACTTTAAGGACCCCGCACTGCGCCAGACGATTGCGCTCGGTATCCCGACGCTGCTCGCCACGGTGTGCATGTTTGTCTCGACTTCTATCACCAACGCTGCTGCGCTGGTGGTCCAGCCCGAGACTGGTCCTTCCGTCATCGCCTATGCGCGCCTGTGGTACACGCTGCCCTACGCGCTGATTG
>CAUBMI010000066.1 GCA_958436995.1 uncultured Collinsella sp. | reverse complement strand
CGGGTGCCGAGCTCATGAGCTTTGAGCGCGCGATCAACCAGGGCGTGCGCGTGGGCCACTTGGTGGCGGTGGGTCACGAAGAGGTGACGGTTGAGCTTGATGCCGCCGTGGCGGCGGGCGATACGCTCGAAATCCGATTTTACCCGGGTGCCGACGCGCGTCCCGATGTGCCCAAGCGCTGGCCACAGGTGCCTTGCCCCGTGGATGCCGCTGCGGGGGAGCGCATCGTCGTGCATTGCAAACGTAAGGTGGACGCGGGCTGCGAGGTGTACCTGATTCGCAGTGCCGGCGTGCTGGGGCAAACGGCAACGGTGTTGGAGCGCATGCGGGCCGAGGCAGATGCGATTGCGCCCGTTGCACGTGCCGTTGAGGTACTGCCCTTTGAGGACGTTGCGGTGGATGGCGGTGCGTCGACGGAGTTGGTGGAGTGCACGGCTCCCGCTCGCATGGTTTTTGCTTGGCAGCTGATGGATGCCGACCCGCGCGGAGAACTCGATTTGTCCGACGCCGCTGTGGTGCTTGACGAGGTGTGCCGCACGGGTGACGCTGACCGGACCCGCTCACTGACACAGCGTGCCGGGCGCGTCGTCTGCCGCAACCTAGGACAGGTGGTGATCGCTCGCGAGCTGGGCGTGACGTTTGACGTGGCGGCGCCGGTGTTCTGCGCGAATCGGGCCACGCTTGCCTGGCTGCGCGAACTCGGTGCGGGGCGGGTGTACTTGCCGGCCGAGTTGCTCGGCAATGATGCGGAGCGTATTGCCGAACTGGCTGCTGAACCCGGCGTCTGGGGTCCGGTCGACGCCGATCGTCCCGAGCTTATGGTGTGCGAGCACTGCCTGCTGACCGCCGAGGGCGTCTGCGCTACCGATGCGACGGGACAGGTCCGTTGCCGCGACTGCTTGCGTCATCGGCAGGTACGCTATCTGGTCGAGCGTGACGGTACACGTCTGCCGGTCGCCGTTGACGCGTGCGGCAGGACGAGGATTTTCCTGTCGTAGGTGCCGCGTCGCGTCAGTTTGTTATCATATGAGAGTTTATGGACTTCCAGCACCGCCGTATCCGGTGAGGGTGCTATAGCAAAAGGAGGATACCCAATGCTGTCTGTTGACGAGCAAATGCGTATCATCACCTCGGGCGCTGCGAAGATCGTCCCCGAGGCCGACCTTCGTAAGAAGCTTGAGAAGGGCGAGCCCCTCAACATCAAGCTCGGCGTCGACCCCACCAGCCCCGACCTGCACCTGGGCCATGCCGTGCCGCTGCGCAAGATGCGCCAGTTCCAGGACCTGGGCCACAACGTCACCCTTATCATCGGCAACGGCACCGCGCTGATCGGCGACCCCTCGGGCAAGAACTCCACCCGCCCGCAGCTTTCGCAGGAGCAGATCGAGGCCAATGCCGAGACCTACGTGAGCCAGGCCATGAAGATCCTGGACCCCGAGAAGACCACCATCGTGCACAACGGTGACTGGATTCTGTCGATGGATCTGGCCGGTCTGCTGCAGGTGTGCTCCAAGTTCACCGTTGCCCGCATCCTTGAGCGCGACGACTTTACCAAGCGCTACCAGTCTCAGACGCCGATCGCCCTGCATGAGTTCCTGTATCCCGTGATGCAGGCCTTCGACTCTGTGCAGATCAAGGCCGACGTGGAGATGGGTGGCACCGATCAGCTCTTCAACCTGCTCGCCGGCCGCGAGCTCATGGAGAAGATGGGCATGGAGCCCCAGATCGCGCTCACCATGCCGCTGCTCGAGGGCACCGATGGCGTTCGTAAGATGTCCAAGTCCTATGGCAACTACATCGGCCTGACCGACGCCCCCAAGGATATGTTCGGCAAGACCATGTCCATCCCCGACGAGATGATCGGCAAGTACTATCGTCTGGCCAGCTCGCTCACCCCGGCCGAGGTCGACAAGATCGATGCCGCTTTGGCCGATGGCTCTGCCGACCCCTATGAGCTCAAGCGTGCCCTGGGCCGCGACCTGTGCGACACCTACCACGGCGCCGGTGCCGGCGACGAGGCTCAGGCCGAGTTCGACCGCGTGTTCAAGGAAGGCCAGCTCGCCGACTTCCCCGAGAAGCATGTCGAGCTGACCGTCAACGACGAGGGTCAGATCTACCTCGCCGGCCTGCTCAAGGATCTGGGACTTTCGGCCAGCGCCGGCCAGGCCCGTCGCGATATCGACGGCGGCGGCGTCAAGATTAATGGCGAGGCCGTGGCTCCCAAGAGCTACAACATCGACCCCAGCGCGCTCAAGCTGGGCGACACCCTCTCCGTGGGCAAGCGCAAGGGCTTCAAGCTGGTTTAGTTACGCGGTTTTACCAAACCGCGTAACCGGTTGACGCTGCAAACCCGCCAGAGCGGCAATCTGTCTTTCAACTTCGGCGGCATGACCAGAAGGTCAATGCCGCCTCGTTTCAAGGCACCTTGCTCGCTCTGGCGGGTTTTCGCTGTCGTTGCCAGAACATCGGGGTACTCATTGGGGACAGACATAAATGAGTAGTCGTAGGGGGACACTCCTTCTCATTGCGCGGGGTGGCGTGTGCCGTTAAGCGGAGAGGCGTATTGTTGACCCATCGTTTGGGCATACAATGGCTATTGGTTTGCTGCGGTGAAGGTCTGTCCGCCCCGCAGCTTTTTTCTACGGTTAAAGGAGTATGTATGTCCGTTGAGGTCATGAGGTCTGTGATCGACGCTGCCGAGGGTCGCGTGCCCGTCGACACGCTGTTTACCAATGCGCAGATTGTCGACGTATATGGCCAGCGCGTGGCGCCCGGTAGCGTTGCCGTCAAGGATGGCGTAATCGTCGGCGTGCTCTACGACGGTCGCGATGACGCTGCTGGCACCTACGAGGCGGCTGAAGTCATCGACTGCCAGGGCCGCTATCTTGCCCCCGGTTTTATCGACGGGCACTTGCATATCGAATCTTCGAACATCCGCCCTGCTGAGTATGCGCGCATGGCGG
Organism: uncultured Collinsella sp.; assembly: GCA_958436995.1. Lineage (GTDB taxonomy): Bacteria > Actinomycetota > Coriobacteriia > Coriobacteriales > Coriobacteriaceae > Collinsella. Next base: position 7,406 of record CAUBMI010000066.1, on the reverse strand, counting down.
CGACGCGCGGCACCACCACTGCCATTGCCGACAGCCACGAGATTGCCAACGTTTCCGGCCTGGACGGCCTGCGCTTTATGATCGAGGACGGCCGTCGCGCGCCCATTTCCATCAAGTACATGATGCCCTCGTGCGTGCCCGCGCTGCCCGATGAGCAGGCCGGTGCCGTCATTACCGCCGCCGATATGCAGGCGTTTTTTGCCGAGTATCCGGGCGATGTCTTCGGTCTGGGTGAGATGATGAACCTGCCGGGCGTCTTTATGGGCGACCCCGAGACCTGTGCTCGCATCGATGCTGCCAACCAGACGCCGTCCAAGCAGGTTGACGGCCACGCGCCGCTCGTTGCCGGAAAGGACCTCAACGCCTATGCCGCGGCGGGCATTATCGCCGACCACGAGTCGACGATTCCCGAGGAGGCACTCGACAAGCTGTCCCGCGGCATGTATGTGATGCTGCGCGAGGGTACGTGCAGCCATGACCTGGCCAACTTGTCGCCGATGCTGCTGGAAAACCCCGCCCGTGCCCGCCGCTGCTGCTTTGCGACCGACGACCGTGCTCCCTCCGACGCGCTTTCGACCGGTATGATCGACAACGCCTGCCGTGTGGCTATCGAGGCCGGCATTGACCCCGTGGTTGCCATCTCTATGGCGTCCCTCTCCACGGCCGAGGCGTTTGGCCTGGATCACGGCTGCCGCGACCCGTACGAGCTACGCGGTGCGATTGCCCCGGGCAAGCGTGCCGACCTGCTGGTGCTCAATGATCTGACGTTTGCCACGGCTCCGCATCGCGTATATGCCGCCGGTGCCCTGGTGGCGCAGGACGGCACCTTTGTGGGCGAGATTGCACCCGAGATGGCCGAGGTTGCGGCCCTTGCCGATGAGCTGCGTGCCTCCGTTAAGCTGCCGAAGCTTTCGCTCGATGTGTTCGACTATGCCTTTAAGCCGGGCGAGGCCGTTATCGATGTGATCCCGGGCATGGCTATCACGGGCATGATTCGCCCCGAGACTGACGAGGACTTGCGCCGCATTATGCTGATTGAGCGCCATGGCCGTGGCGTGTCGTTGCAGGTCGAGGGTGTCGACGGCGACGGCCCCGCCGGTCTGGGCTTGGTCGGCAAGCATATCGGTCGCGGTTGGGTGCGCGGTTTCACCATCACCGGTGGTGCCATTGCCTCCACGATCGGCCACGATTCGCATAACGTGTGCGTGGTGGGCGACAATGCGGCGGATATGATGGCTGCCGTTGAGGCCGTGGGCCAGGGCGGCCACGTGCTGGTGCGCAACGGCGAGGTCGTGGCGCGCATTCCGCTGGCGCTCGGTGGCCTTATGAGCGAGGGTACGGCCGAGGACGTTGCCGCGCAGCACGACGACTTTATGGTCAAGGCGCGCGCCATGGGTATTGAGCCGCCGCTCGACCCCATCATGGGCATCATTTTCCTGCCCCTGCCGGTGATCCCGACGCTCCGCATCCGCCCCGAGGGCATGTTCGACGTTACAACCTTCACCTACGCCGACTAGTCATCGGGGACGTTCTTAAACGACTAGTCGTTGGGGACACTCTTTGGCGTGTCGCCTGACGCCGCGACCGTGAGACCTCTGGCATGTGTGAGCTATTTGCCAGGTCCTTGTAACGTTTACGCCCGCGGAGTCTTATTTGAGCTCCCTTTGGGTACGTTGGAATCGGATACACGTTCGATTCCAACAAGCCCGAAGGGAGCTTTTCTATGTTTAAACTGATTGCATCCGATATGGACGGCACGTTGCTTGACGAAAACGGCCAGGTGCCTCCCGAGACCTACGAACTGATTCTGGCGCTACGCGAGCATGGCGTGCATTTCGCCGCATCGTCAGGTCGTCGCTACGATCGCCTGTGCGAGTTCTTTGCGCCCGTTCGCGACAAGATGGACTTTGTCGCCGCTAACGGTGCCCAGGTCTTCGCCGACGGCAAGATGGTAGACCGTGAGGTGTATTCGCACCTGGCGATTCGAAGGCTCGCCCAAGCCGTCGCGACGTTTCCCAATCTGCATCTTGCGCTTTTTGACCGAACCAAGTCCTTCTTGCTCGATGACGAGTGCAAGTTCGTGCGTGAGGTCGATAAGGACCTTCCCAATGCCGAGCGTATTTGGGAGCTGCCCGATCCCAGCGTAAATATCATCAAGGCGAGTATCTTTTGCGATGACGGTGCCGTTATGGACAGCGCTTACGTACTGCAGCGTGAACTCGGTCAGCTCTTTACTTTTGCGCCTTCGGGCAACGCGTGGATCGATGCCATGCAGCCCGGTGTGTCGAAGGCCTCGGGCATCGCACAGCTCATGGAGCACTATGGCGTCGAACGCGACGAGGTCATGGCGTTTGGCGACTCGATGAACGACTACGAGATCATTCGCTTTGTCGGTACGGGCTGTGCGATGGGAAACGCGCGCCCCGCGCTCAAGGCGGTGGCCGATCGCGTGGTGGGTTGTAATCGCGACCACGCCGTCCAGCAGGAGCTCCGTCGCGTGCTGGAGAGTCTCGCTTAATCCGGCAGATGGGGACGTTCCTTTTCTGCCGGCAGTGGGGGACAGTCCTTGCAGCTTTTTCGCGAAGACTGTCCCCAACGACTAGTCATTCAAGAACGTCCCCAGTGACTGGCCAATGACTAGGCGAGGGCGGCCATGATGGTGCGGGCGACGCCGTCGTGGTCGTTGTCGAACTCGGTGATGGCGTCGGCGGCGTCGCGGTCTTCGGGCTCGCCGTTGACCATGGCCATGCCGTGGCCTGCTGCCTGCAGCATGGGAATGTCGTTGATGTTGTCGCCGAACGCCCAGGCGTCGGCGAGACGCTCGCCCAAGTGCTCGCATAGCCACGTGAGGGCCGTTCCCTTGGTGGCGCCCTCGCCCATGACCTCGATATTCATGGCGTACGAACGTGTGACCTCAATGCCTCCGAGCGTGTCGAGCTCCGCCGCGATGGCGTCGCGATCGGCCGGGTCGTGCCAGTACATGGCGATGCGTTCGAGCGTCTCGACCTCGTCGATCTTGCTGTCGATATTCATGTCGATCGGTGTTCGTGTGCGCTTGAGCGAAGCCGCGATGTGGGGGTCGCCGCCGCAGAATTCGTCCAGGCGCGTGTAGAGCGAGCGGGGGAGGAAGCACTGCCCGTCCGCGAAGATATCGAAGGTCACATCGTGGCCGGCGGCAATGCGATGGATGCGGTGGGCAATGCCACGGTCGAGCGGACGGCTCAAGATGCACGTGGCGCGCGAGGCGTCGGTGGGCGTATCCTCGTCGAGCTGCCAGACGCTGGCGCCGTTGGCACAGACCGCGTAGTGCACGGCGGGATGGGCGAGAATGGGCTCAAAGATGCCCGACAGTGGACGTCCCGTGCAGGGAACAAACTCGATGCCACGATGTGCGAGCTCGTCGAGCATCGCCCAGGTGGCATCGCTCATTTGCTTATCGCTCGTCAGCAGCGTCCCATCCATATCGGAAAACACAATCATTTGATGCGGTCCTTTCTACTGGCATAAAAAGCGTGGCCGAGGGCTTGGGTCCCTGGCCACGCTCGAGTTCTATAACGGTCCGCGTCCTAGCGGTCGGCGAGCGGCTTGTACTCCAGCGGCTCGATCACCGGACGATAGGCGGGGCGGATGATACGGTGCGCGCAGAAGAGCTCTTCCATGCGGTGTGCCGACCAGCCGGCCATGCGGGCGACGGCGAATAGCGGCGTAAAGAGCGTTTCGGGCACGCCGAGCATCTTGTAGATAAAGCCTGTGTACAGGTCGATGTTGGCGCAGATGGGCTTGGTCATGCCGTGGTCGCGCATCACCTGCGGTGCCAGGCGCTCGATGCGCTCGATGAGTGCGAACTCTTCGCCCAAGTCCTTCTTGGCTGCCAGTGAGCGCGCGTAACGGCGGCACACCTCGGCACGCGGGTCGCTCAGCGTGTAGACGGCGTGGCCCATACCGTAGATGAGACCCGTGCCGTCGAAGGCCTGCTTGTCGAGAATCTTGCCCAGGTAGGCTGCAACCTCGTCCTCGTCCTCCCAGTTGGAGACATGCGCGCGGATGTCCTCGTGCATAGACACGACCTTGGCATTGGCACCGCCGTGGCGCGGGCCCTTGAGCGAGCCGATAGCCGCGGCGTAAGCGGAATACGGGTCGGTTGCCGAAGAGGACAGCACGCGGCAGGCGAAGGTGGAGTTGTTGCCGCCGCCGTGCTCGGCATGCAGCATGAGCATAACGTCGAGCAGCATCGCCTCATCGCGGGTGAATGCCATGCCGCCGCGCAGGACCTGTAGGATGGTCTCGGCGGTGGAGAGACCGGGCGTGGGGTGCGGCACGTGAACCTCGGAGCCGCGAAGCTTGGCGATCGAGGCCATGTGTGCGAAGGCGGCGATGCGCGGGAGACGTGCGAGCATGGAAATGGCGACGTCGATTTCGTGCTCGGGCGTGATCACGTCTGGTTCGGCATCGAAGGCGTAGAGCAGCAGCACGGCGCGCTGGAGCACGTTCATGATGCTCGACGACACCGTGGTCATAGGGAACTCTTTGACGTACTCGTCGCTCAGATGTCTAAAGGCGCCCAGGCGCTCGCAAAAGCCGTCGAGCTCTTCCTTGTTGGGTAGCGAACCCGTGATAAGCAGATAGGCGACTTCCTCGTAGCCGTAGCGATTCTCGGCCTGGGCATTGTTGACCAGATCCTCGATGCTGTAGCCGCGAAGCGTGAGCTTGCCCTGATCGGGCACGACCTTTCCGTCGACCTTGTTGTAGCCGTGCACATCCGAGATGCGAGTGAGGCCCGCGACCACGCCCGAGCCGTCGGCATTGCGCAGGCCGCGCTTGACATTGTGCTCAACAAACAGGCCCTCGTCATAAGGGTCGGTCGGCAGGCCGTGGTAGAGGTTTTCGCTCTCAGACGAAATCTGGCGGCTTGCTTCGTAATCCAAGACCAGACGGCTCAGGTGGTCGTCGAAGCGGTAGTAGATTTTCTTGGCGTCGTAGGCCATGTGCGCTCCTCTCCGGGCCATGTGGTGACGTTGCGCCTGGGCGCACGTTGGGCCGTCTCCACGCAGCCTGTTCGCTACAGGCGGTACATAAAGTTAAAGACGTCCTCGCGCTGGATGGACACGTTGACGCCCGAAAGCTCGCCGGCCTCGGCCAGGGCCTTCTGCAGCTCGGCAAAGTCGAGCTTGGACTCGGCGGTGTCGGCCAGCATGGTCATGGTGAAGATGTCCTCGATAATGGACTGCGTGATGTCGCGGATGTCGACGTTGGCCTCGCCCAGAACGCGGGTGACGCCGGCGACGATGCCGGGGCGGTTCTTGCCAAGGACGGTGATGACGATACGGGAGGACGAGATCTCGGCCATGGGAAACCCTTTCGCGTGATTGCGGCGCGCGCGGGGCGCTCCGCTACGGTACAGTGTTCATCATTGTACCTGTCTGGCGCAAAAAAGGCGCGCTCGCTGCGGCGTTACATGCCTGCAACATGAGCGTAAGGGGGAAGGCCGCACGGGGAAGAGCCGTCTGGCGCGTGTCCGGCTCGTGTTGGGTTGATTTCCGATCTCAGCCGAACACATTGAGCGGACAGGCCGTTCCCGCAGTCAGCCGAACGCCTCCGACGGCTGATTCCGAACTGGAAGCGGAGGGCATCCCCGCCCTTCGGTAGGGGATACCGCTCCGCGGCGCATGCCGCGGGCGGCGCCCCTATCGGACCACCGTGACCTCAGTTGGGATGGGCCCAGCACTGCCGCGTACTCGGTGAGCTAGAGCCAACTGTTCGTCTTCACGTCGCGTATGGCGATATTTCGGTCGTCCGGCTCGGTGATGCCGTAGCCGAACGCCTGGAGCGTCTCGATGGACTCCTGGATCCTCTGTTGGAACATGGGACCCGGATCGACCCTCGGCCCGAGGTGCCCGCGCCAAAGGCACGGCGTGGCGCGCAGCATGTTATGGATTTTGGAGATGGGCTCGATGTCGGCGTAGACGTTGAGCGTCGCCATGGCGTCCTTGTGGCCGAGGATCGATTGGAGCGCCTTGATATCGCCGCCTTGGCGGATCCACTGCGTTGCGAACGTGTGGCGAAGGCCGTGGAACGTGATCAGCTCGTCGTTGGTGCCCATGAGGCCGTTGGTCTCCGAGAACGTCTTGAACGCCCTGCGGATATAGCTTGTCGTCGCGAAGGTCGCGCCCGGCTCCGACAGGATGTAGCAGTCCCCGATCTCGACCGCCCCGGTAAGGCCGCGCAAGCGCAGCTTTCCGCAGTCGATCTCGTGGGTCTCCTTCAGGAAGGGGAGTAGGCCGACCGGGTCGATGGGGATACCCCTGGCGTCATGGGTCTTGGTGTCCTTGATGAACGAACCCATTCCCTTCGCGTACGCCACCGAGTGTCTGATCGAGATCAGGCCCGTCTCGAAATCCACATCGCACCACCGAAGGCCGCAGACCTCGCCGATTCGCATCCCCGTGTGCAGGGCGAGTACGAACGCCCTCTAATCCTCGGCGGACCAATCGAGTCCGAACTCCTTTCGGGCATCCTCTTCGCTCATGACTTCGAGAAGGTCTCCGGGTTGGCAACGAAGGGCGAGGCATAGCTGCTCGAGTGTGTTGAAGCGAATGCCGCGAATATGCCCTTTTTTAATACGGGACAGGTTCACGGGCGTGGTTCCAATCCTTTCGGCAAGTTCGTTCGAGGAAATCTTTCGCTCGGCCATGATCTTGTCGAGGCGAACAATTACGGGCATGGCGTTTCCTTACGCAATCTCGTCGGAGTCGAGGTACAGCTCTCGGGCGTACAAGAAGAGCTGGGAAAGCATGAACAGGACGATGCCGAGAACCAGAGAGGTCCAATCGAATGATGAAGCGATCTCTTGGGCGCCGACGGCCCCCTCGCCGCCAAACATCGAAACGGAGGTTTTGAGTGAGCCGGCGTAGAGGCTGGTGGCAGCTTGAACAACGAAGAGAATGCCGAGCACCTTCAAGCATGTCGCAGACCCTTTCTTGAAGGGGTCTCCGCTCTTGATCGTCCACACGAGAACGGCGCTGAGGATGGTCGTAGCGATACCGATGACGGCAGGGACCAATGTCGAGATCGCAAGGGCTGGATACGCGGGGGAGTCTGCAATTACAGGGTTGTCGAGCACTTCGATTGCTGGCTTGAAGGAGAACGCCACTTGTGCGATGGCGGTGGCGCAAAGGGTCGCAGAGGCTATCGCACATGCGATGCGGAAGGAATGAAGCCGGGGAGTGCGATTGTCGGAACTCATAATAACCTCCGAAGAATTTAAAAAACTCAGGTTACTTTTTAACAGTTTATGTTAAATTGACTTTGCCGGCAAGTAATCACAGCATGCTGCAACCGAAACCCCTCTAGATTGGAGAGGATTATGTTCAGTACTGTTAAGTCGTGTAAGCTCTTGGTTTTCCTCG
>CAUBMI010000065.1 GCA_958436995.1 uncultured Collinsella sp. | reverse complement strand
GCCGTGGCTACCCTCACAAATCAATTACATACCGTTGGTATCTATATTACCACCCAGCGCGGTTCCATACGTCCCAAATCCGTGCCGTTGTCTGGAGCACTTCCTCGCCCAAATCGAGTCCCACCGCAGCGGCCATCTGCGCCAGACATTGTGCACGAGCGAGCATTCGCTCCTTGGGCTCGAGCGGACGGAACAGCGGCAGCAGCCAGAGATTCGCTAGCAACGATACGGCCTCCGCCGCTTCGCGCGGGCATTCGCACGCAATGGAGCCGTCGGCGATGCCCTCCTCGATCACTGGCAAGAGACAGCCATCGGCTGACTCGTCAAACGAGCCCTGGTACTGCATCGCCAGTAGACGCGAGCTTTTTACCGGATCCGCCGCAGGATGCATGCGTGCCCATAGCTCAATTTGTGGAACAACGGACTCGGGAGCGTACAGTCGCTTGAGCTTTTGGGCTCCGGTCATATTACCGACGCCAAGCATCGAGCGGCGGTGCTCAACAATCGGAGTCATCGCCCGATCAAACGCGGCGTTGAAAATCTCTTCTTTGCTCTTGAAGTGATGATAGACAGCGCCCTTGGTCATGCCATCGAGACGGTCAACGATATCTTGAATGCTCGTCCCCTCATAACCCTGTGCGCAGAATAGCTCCAGTGCCGCGTCGAGAATCTTCGCGACCGTCTCCTCGGGATATTTATTGCGACCCATAATCCGCCCATCCGCAACGCAAGTCTTGTGCCTCATTGCAGCATTTTAACGTTGCGGATGGCAGGCGGCCGGCCCTACACCGCGGCCGGGCCGTGTTCGCCGGTGCGAATGCGGATGACTTCTTCGACCGGCTCGACCCAAATCTTGCCGTCGCCGACGGCACCGGTGCGAGCGGCGTTGCAGATAATGTCAACGATACCGTCGACATGCTCGTCGGCGCAGATGAGGGTGAACTGCACCTTGGGGATCGTGTTGACGAGCAGCTCGTTGCCGCGCACGTATTCCTTCCAGCCATGCTGTGCGCCGCAGCCCTGCACCTGGTTGATAGTCATGCCGCGAACATCAGCAGCAAACAGCGCATCTTTGAGAACCTCAAGCTTCTCCTGGCGCACGATAGCCGTAATTTTCTTCATAGTGAATTCCTCTCTTTAAGAGTTGGTCTGACAGAACGTTTGAAACTGTTAGTCCAGACCACTAAACGAAGGATACGCGCTCTCGCCGTGCTGACTCGCATCCAGGCCCAGCGCCTCGTCGGCCTCGTCCACACGCAGGCTGCCGTGGAACAGTGCCTTGACCACCGCGGCGATCACCAAGTCGAGCACCAGCACAATGGCGACCGTCACCACAATACCCAGGACCTGCGAGATGAGCAGTGACATGTCGCCCGTGTAGAACAGGCCACCCTTACCGGTCCACGAAAGCTCCGGCACGCAGAACAGGCCCGTGAGAACGCCGCCCAAAATGCCGCCGATACCGTGGCAGCCGAACGCGTCGAGCGCATCGTCGTAGCCAAACTTAGTCTTAAGATGACTGATAGCCAAGTAGCAGACAGGCGAGACAATCAGGCCCATGACCAGCGCTGCCCACGGTTCGACAAAGCCCGCGCCCGGCGTGACCACCACGAGGCCCGCGACCAAACCGGTACTGGCACCCACCAGCGTGGGGCGACCGGTGTGCACGCGCTCAACGACAAGCCACGAAACCATGCCCGCCGCGCTGGCCGTCACGGTGTTAAGGATGGCAAGCGCCGCCACGGCGTCGGCCTTAAACTCACTGCCGCCGTTAAAGCCAAACCAGCCAAACCAAAGCAGGCCGGCGCCGAGCGCCACAAACGGCACGTTATGCGGGCGATAGCTCACCATGCCAAAACCGCGACGGCGGCCGAGCATTAAGCAGAGGATCAGGCCGGTAAGACCAGACGAAATGTGCACCACGTCGCCGCCGGCAAAGTCGAGCGCGCCGATGATGTCACCGATAAAGGAGCCCTCGCCGCCCCAGACCATGTGGGCGAGCGGCGCATAGACCACGAGCAGCCAAATGCCCAGGAAAGCCGTCATGGCGCCAAACTTAACGCGGCCGGCCAGGCTGCCCGTGACGATGGCGGCGGTGATCATGGCAAACGCCATCTGGAAGGCGATGTTGATGATCTGGGGGTAGACGGCGCCGTCCGCGGCGTTGCCCTCGGCCGCCTGCAGCACCTGGTTGAGCACCGGCAGGCACAGAAGCTGGTCAAGGCCTCCAGTAAACGGACTCGAGCCGTCGCCGCCGTAGGCCAGCGACCAGCCGGCAACAATCCACAGCACACCGACCAGGCCAATGGCGCCAAAGCACATGAGCATGGTGTTGATGACATTTTTGCGCCTGGACAGGCCGCCATAGAAAAACGCCAGACCCGGTGTCATTAAAAACACGAGCATGGTGCAGATGAGCATAAACGTTGTCGATCCCGTATCGTACATTCGCTCCCCCTTGGTCGCATGGACGTTGTCGGCGCCCATAATGCGGCCGAGGGGCAACTGGTGTAGACCAGATACGGCGTTGTTAAACGCTGCGTTGTCGAATGGAAACGGTGCCGCAATCTTGGAAACGGCGCGGCAACGGGCGCGAAACGAACGGGAAATACGCAAGCAAGGGAGCCGTGAGCGCGCCCGTCCCAGCTAGCGCCGGAACAGCTCGCGGGCTCGGTCGCGAAGGTCGGTGGCTCGGATGACGCCCTCGTAGCGGTTGATGCGCAAGCGCGGGAAGGCATTAAAGAAGCGCAGGTCGCGACGGCTGAGCGACACGCTCGGCACCGGACGGCTCATGCGCTTGCCGGCAAGGCGACGACTGAGTGACGGACGCGGCATGCTCGGCGCGGCATCGGCCACGCGGCGGGCAGCGAGTGCCAGGCCGCGAGCACCATCCGCGATAAACGTCGGCATCGAAGCCTTCTCGCGCAGGGCATCGAGCGCGGCGTCACCCAGCTCGGCCAGCCACGCGTTAACGGCACGGCTACGGATGTGCGTCTGTGCCACCGAGTCAATCGTAGAATCGGGAATACGTTCGAGCATGGAGTCCGAGGCATCGGCAAGCGACTCGTTGATGCGGTCGGCAAGGTCGGCGCGCACGCGCTCCAGCTGATCGGACAGACGCCGCCAGCTCGCCAACGAGCACACCGCGTCGCCCATCATCGCGACAGCGACGATAAAGGCGGACAGCCGCACAATCAGCACCGGCAGATGGGCAAGCAGGCCCAACACCGCCGGCTCCAGCACGCGACAAATGCACAACGCACCCAAGCCAAACGCGCAGGCCCAGTACAAACAAGATGCGCCCGTGCAAGTTAAACGGCAGGTGCGAGTAATCCCAAAAGCGCGCGCCTGTTGTTTTTTCCAACAGCACACCAACACTGTATTCGATCACGCTGCATACAAGCGCCGCGGCGACAAACTGGCTCGAGGCATCCGGAATCCCGCGCAGCAAAAGCCAGCAGGCAATGCCGCCCGCGCCATAGATGGGGCAGCACGGCCCCAGCAAAAAGCCACTGTTGGCAAATCGTCCGTGGTTGAGCATGGCGCAGACTGTCGACTCCCACACCCAGCCGCAAAAACCGTAGAAGGCAAACGAGAGCACCAGCGCCGAGAGCGGACAGGCGGCAAGCGTCGCGCCGTCAAATGCCATGTCGATCGCGGTTTCCACCGTCTACCCTCTCCTCTTTTCGCTCGATTCGCTGTTCACGCCATCGTCAGCCTCGTCCTTGCGCCGCAGACGGCCGGCGACCGTCTCGCACAGAGCGCACCATTTATCGGCCAAGCACACAATCCATGCCTCGCGACACGTCGGTGGAACCGGTACCAGCGGAAACATATGGCGCACGATGATATTCCGCTCGCGCGGCGTCAGCTCAAAATCTTCCTCGGCACGCGCCAGGGCAAAAAATGGATGCCGAAATCCGTGCAGTCGATGGCTCGGATCGGGGTCGTGCCAATCATAGAGAAAGTAATCGTGCAGCAGGGCCCCGCGCAACAGCGAGGCACGGTCGACCGAAATGCCAGCACGGCCCAAGCACTCGGCAAAGGACAGACTTGCCCGCGCCACCGAGGTCACATGCGTATACACCGTCACATCGCCATGCTGGATAAACTCGCGCGTCAGGTCCAGACGGCCCGCCTGTGCCAGTTGACGGGCAGCATGGTCTACTTCGCACGCGATTTTCTCGGCACGAACGGTATCGGACATGCGGCCTCCTTCCGGCGGCGCTCGGCGGCAAGCCGCGGCCTGCGCGCAATGAATAAAATCATCATCGAATTTACCAGTATGGCATCGGACAAAACGTTTTGCCCCACCAGTTGGCGAATTACCGCGCCGCCGTCACATATCAAACGCCAAAATGTGCGAGACTGTCTTGTGCAATTGTGCCGGCCGAGGGAGTGCCGGCGCACGATTCGCATGGAGTAACCCACAACGATGCTGCTTACGCAAACGACAACGCCCGAGGACGTCAAGGCTCTCGACCGCGCCGAGCTTCCGCTGCTCTGCGGCGAGATCCGCCAGGCAATCCTCGAAAGCTCCGCCGCCGTCGGCGGGCACGTTGCCCCCAACCTGGGCGTCGTTGAGCTTACGGTTGCGCTCCATCGCGTGTTTAACTCCCCCATCGACAAGATTGTCTTTGACGTTTCGCACCAGACCTACGCCCACAAGGCGCTGACGGGGCGCGCGTACACTTATATCGATCCGGAGCGTTATGGTGAGGCTTCTGGCTTTGCCAATCCCGACGAGTCCGAGCACGACCTGTTCGCCATGGGCCACACCTCCACGTCGGTGAGCCTGGGCTGCGGCCTGGCGCACGCTCGTGACCTGGCGGGCGATGCGTACAACGTCATCACCATCATTGGCGACGGCTCGCTTTCGGGCGGCTTGGCGTTTGAGGGCTTCAACAATGCCGCCGATCTCGACAGCAACCTGATCATCATCGTCAACGATAACGACCAGTCCATCGCCGAAAACCACGGTGGCCTGTATCGCAATCTGGCCGAGCTACGCGCCAGCAACGGCACCTGTGAGCGCAACGTTTTCCGCGCGATGGGGCTCGACTACCGCTATCTGGACGCCGGTAACGATGTGTTGGCCCTCGTCGACGCGCTGCAGGAACTGCGCGATATCGATCATCCCATCGTGCTGCACGTCTCCACCGCCAAGGGCAAGGGCTTTGAGCCGGCCCAGAGCGATCCCGAGCGTTGGCATCACGTAGGCCCCTTTGACATGGCGACCGGCCGCAAGCTCTGCCCGGGCCATCCGAGCGAGCCTGCGCCGCGCACCTATGCCGACATTACGGGCGAGGCGCTCAGCGCCGCCATCGAGCACGATCAGCAGGTCGTGGGCATCACGGCCGCCACGCCCTACATCATGGGCTTTACACCCGAGCTTCGCGCCGCGGCAGGCAAGCAGTTTGTTGACGTGGGCATTGCCGAAGAGCACGCCGTAACCTTTGCCACCGCGCTTGCGCGCTCGGGCGCCAAGCCAGTCTTTGGTGTGTACGGCACGTTTTTGCAGCGCGCCTACGACGAGCTGTGGCACGACCTGTGCCTTAACGACGCCCCGGCAACCATTTTGGTGTTTGGCGCATCGATCTTTGGCACCACGTCCGAGACGCACCTCTCGTTCTTTGATATCTCCATGCTGGGCGGTCTTCCTAACATGCACTACTTGGCGCCGGCCTGCATGGAGGAATATTTGTCCATGCTAAGCTGGTCGTTCGACCACCGCGAGCATCCCGTGGCGATTCGTGTGCCTGGTATTGGCCTGGTAAGCCGTCCCGATCTGGCACCCGCCGAAGACACCGACTACAGCGGCGTTCGCTACAACGTGGTACGCCAGGGTCGCGACGTTGCTGTGCTCGCGCTTGGCGATTTCTTTGAGCTGGGCGAGCGCGTGGCAAACCGTCTGACCGCCGAGTACGGCATCGAGGCCACGCTCGTCAACCCGCGCTATGCAACTGAGCTCGACCGCGAGTTCCTCGACAGCCTTGCCGCCGAGCATCGCGTTGTCGTCACCCTCGAGGACGGCATCTTGGACGGCGGCTGGGGCGAGCGCGTCGCGTGCTACTTGGCCTGCACGCCCGTGCGCACGCGCACCTTCGGCATCGCCAAGGGCTTCCCCGACCGCTACGACCCCAACGAGTTGCTCGCTCAGAACGGCATGACGGTCGAGAACATGGCCGCCGAAGCCGTAAGGCTATTCAACGAGTAAAAAACCTCCGCAAGGGAAGCACCCCTGCGGAGGTTTATATTTTCGCGACGCGATTATCTCAATCTGTAACATCTATGGCCCGAATTCCCGTCTAACTGTTACAGATCTAGACAAACCGTCTTTGCCCCTGACCTTTGTCTCAATCTGTAACAGATAGAGACCTTTTGGCCGTCCAGATGTTACAGATTGAGACATTCGAATTCCCCTAAAGAGAAAATCTCGATCTGTAACAGGTAGAACCCATTTCCTCGTCTAACTGTTACAGATTGAGACAAAGCAGCGAGACAGGCCACCACATCTGCAAGAACCACCACAAAGGTGCCTGTCCCTTTTTGGTAGGAAGAATTACCCATAAGGTAAGTATGTTTCTGAGTTATTTCGTGTTGACCCATTTGAGCGCGATAGGGTATAACTCTACTCAACCGCTAGGGATTTTATTGAGAAAGGTGTTCTACCATGAGCAAAAACCTCTCCCAGCAGGTCGTTCTCGACCGCCGCGGCTTTGTCGCCGCCACCTTCGCAACCGTCGCCGGCCTTGGTCTTGCCGGCTGCTCTGACACCAGCGCCGAGGCCGACAAGGGCTCCGCCGCCGCCTCCAAGAGCTCCGAGGATACCGAAGTTTCCACCACGCTCGACGCCAAGGCATTCGACAAGCTCGTCAACGACGGCCCCAAGGCCGATGATGACGCCATCGCCGCCAGCACCTGGGCTACGGCCGTCAAGGATGCCGGCGTCTTTACGATCGGTGGCGTCCAGACCTCCACGCTCTTCTCCCTCCTCAACGAGAAGGACGGTCAGACCCGCGGCTTCGACGCCGGTATCGCACAGCTCCTGTCCAACTACATTCTGGGCGAGAACAAGGTCGAGATCACCCAGGTGACCTCTGACACGCGTGAGTCCGTCCTGCAGAACGGCCAGGTCGACGCTGTCTTTGCCACCTACACCATCACTGACGAGCGCAAGAAGCTCGTCTCCTTTGCCGGTCCCTACTACTACACCCAGCAGGCTATCCTGGTGCTCGCCGACAACGACGACATCAAGAGCGTCGACGACCTGGCCGACAAGAACGTCGCCGTCCAGTCCGGCTCCAACGGCCCCGCCATCCTGGAGGAGTTCGCTCCCAAGGCCAGCCAGCAGGAGTTCAAGACCGACGAGGAGGCCCGCCAGGCACTCCAGCAGGGTCGCGTTGACGCCTACGTCATCGACAACAACATGCAGCAGAGCGCCCTGGTCCGCGAGCCCGGTAAGTATAAGATCGCCGGGAAGCCCTTCGGCAGCAAGGAGCCCTATGGTATCGGCCTGCCGCTCGATTCCGACGGCGTCGCCTTTGTCAACGACTTCCTTAAGAAGATCGAGGACGACGGCACCTGGACCGAGCTGTGGCAGATCTGCATCGGCGACCGTACGGGCGACACCAATGTTCCCGAGCTGCCCGAGATCGGCGCCTAGGCAGCGAGCCTGGTAACGACCGCAATGAAACCATACGGAAACGCATGATGCGCTTTATTGCGGTAAACTGTTTCCTCACTGAGTTGTCGGGGCTTCCGTACACACGGGAGCCCCTTTCCTTATCGGCGGGAGGTCCGCATGAGTCTCTCCGAGCTCTGGTCGCTCTATGGCCAGAACTATATCGACGCGCTGCTAGCAACCTGGGGCATGACGCTTGAGTCGTTTGCCATCGCCATGGTGCTGGCCGTCGCCGTCACCGTGATGCGCGTGTCGCCGCTCAAGCCGCTGCGCGTCTTTGGCGACCTGTATGTTCAGGTCTTCCGTAACATCCCCGGCATCGCGCTGCTCATTATCGTCGTCTACGCGCTGCCGCCGCTCAAGGTCGTCCTGCCCTACCGCACCTGCGTCATCGTCGCCACAGTGCTCTTGGGTTCTGCCTTTGGCTCCGAGAACTTTATGAGCGGCATCAACACCGTCGGTGTCGGCCAGGTGGAAGCCGCCCGCTCGCTGGGCATGAGCTTCAGCCGTATCCTCGCCAAGATCGTGATTCCGCAGGCGCTGCGCTCGAGCGTGCTGCCCATGACCAACCTCTTTATCGCCGTCATGCTCACCACCGCGCTCGGCAGTCAGGTGCCGCTTAAACCGCAGGAGCTCACCGGCGTGGTGAGCTACATCAACACGCGCTCGCTCGGCGGCATCGCCGCGTTCTTTATCTCGGCGCTCGGCTACCTGGGCACGGCCTTTGTGGTGAGCCACATTGGCAACTATATCGATAAGAAGGTGAGGATCCTCCGATGAGCAAGCACTCCACCTCCGCGCTCACCATGCGCGATGCGCTCTACGAGGCTCCCGGCCCCAAGATGCGCGCCAAGATTCGCGTCGGCACCGCCATCTCACTTGTTGCCGTGGCCGCGCTCATCGCTCTGGTACTGCAGCGCTTTTATGTGACCGGTCAGCTTTCAGTCCACTATTGGTATTTCTTTACGCACCTCACTACCTGGAAGTTCTTACTTGCCGGTTTTGAGGGCACGGTAAAGGTCGCGCTCACCGCTGGCGCCATCGCGCTGGTACTGGGTCTGGCCCTCATGCTCGGCCGCACCAGCGACATCAAGCCGCTGCAGCTGGTCTGCCGCGTGCTCACCGATTTCTTCCGTGGCGTGCCGAGCCTGCTGTTCATCTACTTCTTCTTTTTGGTGCTGCCCCAGTACAAGATCGCGCTGCCGTCGTTTTGGATGCTCACGCTTCCCGTCGCGCTCGCCGCGGCCGGCGTACTCGCCGAGATCTTCCGCGCCGGCGTCAATGCCGTGCCGCGCGGCCAGGTCGAGGCCGCCCAGGCGCTCGGTCTCTCCAAGGCTAAAATCACCTTTAAAATCGTGCTGCCGCAGGCCATTCGGTTTATCATTCCGTCGTTGATTTCGCAGCTTGTGGTCGTCGTCAAAGACACCACCGTCGCCTACGTGGTGAGCTACCCCGACCTTATGCAAAACGCCCGCGTGCTCATTACCAACTACGACGCCCTCGTGTCGGTCTACCTGGTGATCGCGGTCATCTATATCCTCATCAACGTCGCAATCAACAAGGCCGCTGTCTACGTCTCGCACAAGACCGGCGCGACCATCATCCGCTAACGCTTTACCATTTCGAGTCATAAGGAGCCGAGCACCATGGCACAGAGCACCTCATTCACCGGCAATCAGCCGCTGATCGAGCTCAGGCACGTCGATAAGCACTACGGCGATCTGCACGTCCTCAACGACATCAATCTCTCGGTCGACCGCGGCGAGGTCGTCGTCGTGATCGGCCCCTCGGGCTCGGGCAAGTCGACCATGTGCCGCACCATCAATCGCCTGGAAACCATCGACTCGGGCGAGATCCTCATCGAGGGCGAGCCCTTGCCGCAGGAAGGCAAAGACCTTGCCCGCATGCGTGCCGAGCTGGGCATGGTGTTCCAACAGTTCAACCTGTTTGCACATATGACGGTACTGCAGAACGTCATGCTGGGACCGGTCGATGTGCTGGGCGTCTCCAAGGACGAGGCCCGCGAGCGCGCCATGGACCTGCTGAGCCGCGTAGGCGTGGCCGAGCAGGCCGACAAGGTTCCCGCACAGCTTTCGGGCGGCCAGCAGCAGCGCGTGGCCATCGCCCGTTCTCTTGCCATGCAGCCCAAGGCCATGCTCTTTGACGAGCCCACAAGTGCCCTCGACCCCGAGATGATCAACGAGGTGCTCGAGGTCATGGTGCGCTTGGCGCAGCAGGGCATGACGATGATCGTGATTACGCACGAGATGAACTTTGCCCACCGCGTGGCCGACCGTGTCGTGTTTATGGCCGACGGCCAGATCGTGGAAACCGGCACGCCCGACGAGTTCTTCGACCACCCCAAGACCCAACGTGCCCAGGACTTCCTCAACTCCATCAAGGGCCACTAACCCAATTGCCATATCCGCTCGCCATGACCATCCAAACTCGAAAGCAACACCTATGATCGGAACTCGCACTTCATCGTCATACACCCCGCACGTCAACGTCGACCCCGCCGACCGTCCGCTCATCCTGGTGGCGCCGCGCTGGGAAGAGGCAAAGCCGTTTTTAAGCGAGACACTCTCCCCCAACGAGGAAATCGCAAGTGTCTTTGTCGATGCCATTCTTGCTGCCGGCGGCCTGCCGCTGCAGATGTCCATCACCGAGGACATTGAGGTCATCCGTCATTACGTCGACATCGCCGACGGCATCGCCATTCCCGGCGGCCCCGATGTCAATCCCAAACGTTGGGGCGATGATCGACCCTACGACCCCACCCTCTGCTGCGAGATCCGCGATAGCTTTGAGTTTAAGCTGGTCGGCGAGGTGCTCCGCGCCAAAAAGCCGCTCTTTACCACCTGCCGCGGCACGCAGCTGCTCAACGTCGCCACCGGCGGCACCCTGTGCATGGACGTGCCGAGCCTGGGCGCGCGCGAGGGCCGCACGCAGTGGCGCCATACCCACGTGCTCAACGACCCTGTGCATCCTGTCGAGGTCGTGCCGGGCTCGCTGCTGGAGCGCGCGGTTGGCGGGCACAGGCTGATCCAGACCAACTCCGCACACCACTGCTGCGTCGATCGTCTGGGTAAAAGCACGCGCTTGGTCGCCAAGGCAACCGACGGCGTGCCCGAGTGCATCGAAGTCGAAGGCCAGCCGTTCTGCCTGGGCGTGCAATGGCACCCTGAGTACACGTGGAAGACGCTCGAGACCGACTTTGACCTGTGGAAGTCGTTTGTCGAGGCAGCGGCCAAGGTTAAGCGGGCTCGCTAGCTCGCGAATCACACAGGCTTAAACCTTCCATGCCAGGGGGGTGTTCCTATAGTTTTGTCAACTGGGAAATGCTCTCCGTGCGACCGGA
>CAUBMI010000064.1 GCA_958436995.1 uncultured Collinsella sp. | reverse complement strand
ACGGCGAGGTCGACGCCGTCATCATGAACGACACCATTTCGTCGCCCGATGCGTCGCCCATGTTCTACGTAGGCTCGAGTGACTACTATTTTGCCGCTCCCAAAAGCCGCCCCGATCTGATGAACGACATCAACTCGGCCATGGCGGCAATCAACCGCACCAACCCGCGCTACAACGACGAAGTCAAATCCAACTACTCGGCGCAAAATAGCGGATCCGCATCACTTACCAACTCGGAACGGTCGTGGCTCAAGGCCAATAACGACACGCTTACACTTGGTTATCTCAACAACAATCTCCCCTTCTGCAACCAAGATGCAAACGGAGAAATGGAAGGGTCACTCGTCTCACTCGTTACGACGCTCCACGACAAATTTGGCATTACCGTACACACGCTCGCTTTTTCAAGCAACCAGCAAATGACGGAAGCGCTCTCAAAGGGAAATATCGACATCGCCCTGCCGGCATTTCGCGACTACTGGCTTGCCGAGCAAATGGGGACCGTTCAATCGATTTCGATGGGAACGATCTCTCTTACCGCCATCCACGCCACCAGCGATCTCAACAAGGATCTCCGCAATATCTGTTGCACAGGGTTTTCCATCGTCAACCGCAACGAATTGGAAACTATGTTTCCAAATGCAAATGTAACCGAGTATCCGTCTGCAGACGACATGCTTTCTGCCCTTAAGGACGGAAGATCAAGCTGCATCGTTGTTCCCAACGCACGGCTGGAAACCATCCGAGATAGCTACGATATCAGAGACTACGAGATACAGGAACTCTCACGCACGGCCGAACTCTCTTGCCTTATGCAACGCGGAAATCCCGAATTATTGAGTATCGTCAACAAGGGCATCATCAACGCCGGAGAATCGCTTTCTGCGAGCAATTATTCCTCTACGTCGTATAGCGCACAGGAATCAGACGCGTTCAGGTTTATATATCGTCATCGTAGTTCGATTGTCGTCATCATCGTCGGCGTACTGTTGACTGGGATAGCGGTTCTAACCTGGGCCCTGCAGCGAGCCAGAGTAGAGCAAAACAAGGCACTCGCCGCCAATGCGGCCAAAACGGCCTTTCTCGCCCGCATGAGCCATGACATCCGCACGCCGCTCAACGGCATTCTGGGGCTCATCGAAATTGAAGAATTGCACGAAGACGATGTCGATGCCGCACGTAAAAACCGAGCTAAGGCGCGAATCGCCGCCAACCATCTGCTCTCACTCATCAACGACATTCTAGAAATGGGCAGGATTGAAAATGGTAAGCTAACGCTTGAGCATGTCTCATTTAACCTCGAAGATCTCTGCAACGATGCAATCGTGCTGTGCAAGCTCCGCGCTTCCGATCGCAATATTACGATGCAGGATCAAAGCGCACACCCCCTCTGCAATCCACATGTAATGGGAAGCCCCACTCATGTACGTCAGATTATCATTAACCTGCTCGACAACAGCATCAAGTACAACAAAGATGGCGGAACTGTCACTTTTACATCGCAGATTAAACCGATCGATGATAGCCGAGTGCTCTTTTGCTTTAACGTCTCGGACACCGGCATCGGCATGTCGCCCGAGTTTCTTAAGCACATCTACGAACCGTTTGCCCAAGAGGGCAACGATGCCCGCAGTAAATTTCAGGGAACTGGCATGGGCATGCCGATCGTCAAATCGCTCATAGACATGATGGGAGGCACGATTGAGATTTCGAGCGAGGTCGGCGTGGGAAGTACGTTCAACGTCCAGATTCCGCTCGATATCGACAAGAACCCTCAGGCAAGAGAAGGTGCGGACGAGCAGGCGATCAGCTGCTCGCTTGCCGGCATGAACGTTCTTTTGGCCGAAGACAACGAGCTCAATGCCGAAATTGCCCAGGCCCTGCTCGAAAGCGAAGGCATCGTCGTAACTCGCGCCGCCGACGGCAAAGAAGCGGTCGAACTATACACTAGTCGTCCCGCCGGCAGCTTCGATGCGATCCTGATGGACATCATGATGCCGGGTATGGATGGCTACGAGGCAACTCGCGCGATTCGTCTGAGCGAGAAGGCCGATGCAGCCGACATCCCCATCATCGCGCTCACCGCCAATGCCTTTGCCGAGGACGCCAAGGCGGCACACGATGCCAGCATGAACGCCCATCTGCCCAAACCGCTCGACTTTAACAAGCTCAAAAACATCCTTGCCCGCATCAAGAAAAACGGAACTGTTTCGCTATAGTTTGTGCCCAACTGTCATGCACAGTTAGAAAGGAAGCCGACGATGTTTAGACCCTTACGCCGAAAGAAACGTGCCATCACCGACGAGGAGGCGCGCGAGCTGCTGGCCACCTGCAAGCGCGGCGTCTTTGCCGTTAACGGCGATGATGGCTACCCATACGCCATTCCCGTCAACTACTTCTTTGACCCCAAGCACGACAAGATTTATTTCCATGGCGCCAAGGCTGGCCACAAGGTCGATTCGCTCAAGCGTGACGATAAAGTCTGCTTTACCGTGTACGGCAACGAGTGGTACAAGGACGACGACTGGGCTCCCTACGTTATGAGCACCGTGGTCTTTGGCCGTTGCCGCCTGGTAAACGAGACGCCTTCGTTTATCGAGGACAAAGTCCGCCAGTTAGCGCTTAAGTACTACCCTTCTGCCGAAGAAGTCGAGGAGGAAATCGCCAAAGACATCAAGGGCGTCCAACTCTACGAGATTTCGATTGAGCATCTTTGCGGCAAGCAGATCCATGAAAAGTAAGCCCAAAAATAGGTCCTGCAAATAGCAAAATGGCTCGGTTCCAACCAGTATTGGAACCGAGCCATTTGTTTATGAAGCGTCGGCGGCTATGTGCGCAAGCGCCTCAACGAG
This sequence comes from uncultured Collinsella sp., assembly GCA_958436995.1. Lineage (GTDB taxonomy): Bacteria > Actinomycetota > Coriobacteriia > Coriobacteriales > Coriobacteriaceae > Collinsella. Next base: position 8,376 of record CAUBMI010000064.1, on the reverse strand, counting down.
ATCCTGAGAACTCACGGGTTTGCTCAGATGCGCGTTCATGCCCGCCTCGCGCGAAAGCCTACGGTCGTCGGCAAAGGCATTGGCGCTCACGGCGATAATCGGCGTGGTCGCGGCGTCCTCGCGATCGAGCGCTCGAATCTGACGCGTGGCCTCAAGGCCATCGATGCCGGGCATCATGATGTCCATCAATACCACGTCGTACTCGTGCGGCGCACTCGCGGCAAACGTCTCGACGGCAGACTCGCCATCTTTGACATGTGTCACGACGGCACCGGCGCGGTCGAGCGTAAACTGTGCGATCTCGGCATTCAGGTCGTTATCCTCTACGAGCAAAACACGCAGGCCCTGGAGCACGTCGCTGTCGCCTGCATCCACGCGAACTGCCTGGGGAATCTCGGAACTCTTGCACTTCTCAAACGGCAGGCAAATGGTAAACGTCGTCCCCCGCCCCAAGGCGCTCGTAAAGCTCATGGTTCCGCCCATAAGCTCGACCAACTGTTTGGCAATAGACGCGCCCAGGCCAGTTCCCGATGAAGCGCCTTCCACCTGTTGTTCCTCGCGGCTGAACGGCTCGTAGAGGTGCTGTTGAAACTCCTCGCTCATGCCAATGCCGTTATCGGCGATCGTGTATTCATAGACGGGGACACCGTCCACCGGCTCCACCTCGCGGCATGTCAGGCGAACATAGCCGCCCTGGCGGTTGTACTTGACGGCATTACCGGCAATATTGAGCAACAGACGCTTGAGGTGCGTCACGCTCACCCGGGCATAGGGATGATCAAGAGTCCGTTGGTCGCAGATAATTGTCACCAGGCGCTCCTCGGCTTGGCGCTCCAGAATATCGCACACCTCACGGTTGAGGGCCACCATATCTGTAGGCACGAGATTCAGGTCGACCTGCCCGCTCTCCAGGCGACTCATATCGAGTGCCTCGTTCGCAAGGTCGAGCAACAGTCCCGACGCCGTCCAGATCTTTGAGCGGCACTCGGTCTGCTTTTGCAAGTCGTCCGCGTTGGCATTGCCCACCTCGACCATACCGCGAATGCCGTTGATGGGCGTGCGCAGGTCGTGACTCATGCGACGCAGGAACTCCGTCTTTGCAGAGTTGGCAGACGAAGCTTCGCGCGCCGCTTTTGCCAGTTTGTCGCCATAGTCGCGCTCCTGCAGCAACAGGTCGGCAAAGCGTTGGCTCTCGGCGCGGCGGCGCACCAACACAACAGTGGCTATAACACCGCCGTAGAGTGCCAACACACTGGCAACAACAGCGGCAACAACCTCAAAGTAACGCTGCGCGGGAGCATAGGTGTACACGTAAAAATCGCGCGCTTTACCAAATGTGCCCAGATACCACTCACCGCTGTCGTTAACCAATCTGACCTTACCAGCCAGGCAACGCTCCTTAATGCCGTTGACAACGATGGCATCCGTCGCAGGCAAATCGAACACGCCTGACACGGCGGGCTCAACAGCGTTGGTCGCAACGACCTTACCGTCGTTTTCGATCACGATATTGCCGCTATCGATGGTCTCATAACCATCGAGCAAGCTCTGCAACTTGAGCGTATTGCTCGCGACCGCCTTGGCGCTCTGGTGCCTCACCGCGACAACGATGCCCTCACCGTCCCGCCGGGCCACGCAGCCAATGTCTGCGACCGAATCGTCCGCAAGCGTAATGCGAGCGGTATAGGACTTAAGCGGATGGGCTGCCACCTCCAGCACAGGCGCCTCTTTGAGATTCGCAGCGAGCGACTCGTAGCCCACGTCATCCTTCGAGGACTCGGACACCAAGTTGCCCGATGCATCCGTTACGATCAGCGCTGTCACATTAAACTGGTCAGCATATTGCTCCAACGTAGCGTTATCCACCGAGCCGTCGCGCTCCATATCGCGCGCCGCCTCTCCGGCGATCTCCATAACGCGAATCAGGTTTTTGGTCGCATAGGCGCTGTTGAACGCATCGTAGGAAAGGCTCTGTGTCGCCACGTAATCGACAACGTCGGCAAAGCGCTGTTCGGCCTGAGCTGTCGTGTAGGCGTAGCTCGTCACGCCGGCAACAATCGAGAGCGCTATCCCCAACAGGACGACGATGAGCCATTCCCGTGCCGAACGATCGCCCCGCTCCTGAGCGGTGTGGTCGGACGCATCAATCATGACAGGCCCTCCACATTCAAAAACGGCGAAGGGTCATCATAGTACTTTGACACCAGGCGTTCCATGGTGCCATCGGCAAGCATTTCTTGATAGGCATGGGTGAGCTTAACGTCAATGCCGCGTGTGTCGTTGATATCGAAAGCGGTGCCCAACCCAACCTCCAGCAGCGGCTCAGACAGAATGCGATACGTCACACCATAGTCTTTTTCGTAAGTAAGCAGCGAGGACTCATGCGCGGCGATGGCATCGACCAGGCCCTCGACGAGCGCCGGGTTCAGGTACGAGCGGTCCGAAAAGCTGTAGAGCTCCTTGATCTGCGGAACGTTTTCACTGGTACGATTGAGCAGAATCGACTCGGGCTTGGTGGTGGACTGGACCGCCACGACCTTACCCTCAAGATCGGCAAGCGTGTAGATATCGCTCTCGGGATCGACCGCGACCACCTGGCGGCTCGCAAGGTACGGGCCGGCCCAGCGATATTCGTTTTCGCGACCCGTCATACTAAAGCTGCCCATGACGCAGTCGAGCTCGCCGCTCGCCAGCAGTTCTTTCTTCTTTTCCCAGTCGATCAGCTGGTATTTTGGCTTGTAACCAATGCGGACCAAAGCCTCGGTCAAAATCTCGACATCCAGGCCAACGATATTGCCGTACTCGTCGCTATACACAAACGGCGGATAGAGGTCGCTGCCGACGTTAAGCGTCTTAAGGTTGTCGTCTTTGACCTGCGAGGCGGCCGCGCCTTCTGATGCAGACGCCGCGGCCCCGTCATTCGACCCGGAACAGCCAGCTATCGCCACGACAAAGGCACTCACCACTGCAAGCGCAACAAACAACGATATGGCGGCCGAGCGACGAGGTCTTTTCATCGAGCTCCAGACGTTCCTGTCTACAGACTCAAGAGCAAAGATATTAGCAGACAAAACCGCGCTTGCGCTCAATGGTTACAGATGCTTTACCATACGGGGCCTTCCAGCCAATCTGGCAGACGGCCCCGCATGCAGCGCTCACTTACCGTGCATTAAAAACGTAGCGGTCCAAGCGGTCGCACGCCTCCCTTATACGCGAAAGCGGCAGCGCCAGATTCACGCGAATGTGGCAAGGTCCATGGAATGGACGGCCGTCCTGATAGCCCACGCCCACACGCGCCCCCTCGTCGAGCAGCCACTGAATATCGCAGCCATGCTCGCGGCACCACTTGGTGCAGTCCAGGAACACCATGTACGTGCCCTGCGGGCGCGAATAGGACACGCCCTCAAAATGCTCGTCCACGTAATCGCAGAAGTAGTCAATGTTGCCCTCGATGACCTCGTTGAGCTCATCGAGCCACTCGTAGCCCTGCGGCTGGTAGGCACCGATAAGCGCGTGCATCGAAAGGACATTCATCTCGTTGTAGTGGGTCTTATTGGACACGGCGCTCACGCGGTCGCGCAGCGTCTCGTTATAGATGATGTGGTAGCTGCCGACCAGGCCCGCAAGGTTAAACGTCTTGCTCGGCGCATAGAGGGCGACCGTGCGCATGCGGGCATCCTCGCTCACCGACTGCGTCGGGATATGCTTGTGACCCGGCAGGATGATGTCGGACCAGATCTCATCCGAGATCACCACGCAATCGTGCTGGCGATAGATGTCCATGGCGCGTTCAATCTCGTCGCGCTCCCATACGCGCCCGCAGGGATTGTGCGGCGAGCAGAACACCGCGGCATGAACGTGGTTTTGGGTGAGCTTGCGTTCCATGTCCTCAAAGTCCATGCGCCACACGCCCTGGTCGTCGAGCTTGAGTGGGCTGTGGACAATGCGATAGCCCGCCGCTTCGATGGACTTGGTAAAGCCGATGTAGGTAGGGCTGTGGACCAGCACCGCATCGCCCGGCTGGACATACGCGCGCAGGGTCGACACGACACCGCCCAGCACGCCGTTCTCGTAGCCGATATGTTCCGGGAGCAGACCCTCGACGCCATTACGGCGGCTCTGCCATTCGATGATACGGTCGAAGTACTCGGGGCGCGGATCGAAATAGCCAAACATGGGATGCTGGGCGCGCTGAATGATGTACTCCTGGACCGTGGGCACCGTGGCAAAGTTCATGTCCGCTACCCACATGGGGATGCGGTCGAAGCCCTCGTCGGGTGCGTTCGGAGCCATGCCGGGGATTTCGCCCCAGGAGTCAACGGCGATGGCGTCCATGCCGTGGCGGTCGATAAGCGAAGTAAAGTCGTATTTCATGCTGAGCTCCCGTGCAAAGCGGATTGTTTTGGTAGGCGTTATTGTCCACCAGCGTGGGCGGTTTTGGCATGGGGTTTGGCGTTGAATTTGGCGGGCGCCGGCGAATGGCCGGCTAATCCCGCGCGTCGTTGACGGCGGCTACCGTCAACCTGGTTCCATCAACCGTAAAGGATATGTCAAGCCCAGCGTAAGCCAGATGGTAGACGCGGTTTGGCTCGTGTTTGCTACCCGCGCGGCGCGGATCCTGGCGAAGGACCTCGACCAACCCGGGGAGCTTTGTGGGCGGGACCATCTCCTGCAGCGCTTGCGGGAACTCGATATCGAGCTCTTGCCACGGCGTATCCTCAATCCAGCCGCCCGTTGCATCCGGGTGGCAGTCCGCAAACGGAATGTAGGGCTTAATGTCGTAGATGGGCGTGCCGTCGCGCAGATCGGCTCCCAGCACATGAATGATGGGACCGTCGTCGGTAAGCTCCACGCGGTCGAGCTTGACGCAGGTGAGACCGATAGGATTAGGGCGAAACGGACTGCGTGTGGCAAACACGCCCACGCGCTCGGCCCCGCCCAGGCGCGGCGGACGCACGGTCTTCGACCACTTGGCGTTGGTGCCGGACCTGTCCTGCGCCTTGGCATCGGCGGCGATGTCTTCCGCCGTGCCGCCGGGCGTTCCGTTTTCAAAGCGCCAGAGCAGCCATAGGTGAGAGAAGGAGTCCAGGCCCTCAACTGCCGCGTTGGAGGCAAATTCCGGCTCAAAAACGATGCGTCCCTGCAGGTGAGGCGCCAAAAAGCTGTTGCGCGGGATGCCGAACTTCTGCGGCAGGTCGGTATGTATGTGTGCGATAGGTTCCATGTCGGTCATTGTACGGCATGGAGGTGTGGGACGTTGCGCGCAATTCTTCGCCGCGGTCCCCCGTCGTGCAACCAACGGTTGCTTGGAAGGGCGCCCGCCGCCGCTTATGCTTAAGCCATCAACCAGCAGAAAGGAGCCGTTATGGCCTTTGCAGAAAAGCTCATCGCCATCCGCCGCGCCCATCACCTTACCCAGGAGCAGCTCGCCGCCAAGCTCTTCGTCACACGCCAGGCCATCAGCCGTTGGGAACGCGGCGAGGTCACCCCGGGCATCGACATGATGAAGCTCATTGCCGCCGTGACCGGCGAGCCACTGTCCCATCTGCTCGAAATGCCCGAGCACTATTGCCAGAGCTGCGGCATGATACTCACGCCCGACGACTGCGGCACCGATGCCACGGGCGCCGCGACCGATCATTACTGCAAGTGGTGCTACGACCATGGCCAGTACACCTACGACACCACCATGGAGGCAATGATCGAGGACTGTGCCCCGCGGCTGGCACAAAACACCGGCATGTCGCTCGACGAAGCCGTCTCGCTTATGGGCGCTGTCCTGCCACAACTGGAGCGCTGGCGTACCGTGCAGGAAAACGAGGAGCGCTACGGTGCCGAAGCGCGGGCGCGCTATGGCGACGAGGCCGTCGATGCAGCAAACGAGGCACTGCTGGACATGGACCCCGAGACATGGAACGACATGAAGGAACTTGAACGCGCTATTCTGGGCCAGCTCTCGATCGCCATGAGCGTTGGCGACCCAGAGAGCAACGAGGCCCGCAAGCTTGTCGCAATGCACCGTCGATGGATTGGCCTTAACTGGGGACGCGAACCCCAAGACGAAGCATACCTGAGCCTCGCCCACGGCTATCTTGCCGATCAGCGCTTTATCGACTACTACGACAAGCCCTGCGGCACCGGAGCCACGGCGTTTCTGGTCCATGCCATCGAGTCGTCGTTGACGCGCGCATAGACTGCGGCGGCTTTGGGTATCTCAACCGAAACCTCAACCGATTGGAGACCTATGGCTACTGATCACAAGCTCGAGCTGTACGTTATGACCGGCTGCCCGTATTGCATAAAGGTCAAGCGCTTTTTGGCGGATAACGGCGTGACCATCCCTGAGCGCAACATCTCGACCGACCCCGATGCCGAGCAGACGCTCATCGCCGTCGGCGGAAAACGCCAGGTTCCCTGCCTGTTCATCGACGGCAAGCCACTCTACGAGTCGAGCGACATCATCGCATGGGTACAGAAGAACCTGCTCTAGCACTCATTGGGGACGTACTTAAATGAGTAGTCGTTTAAGAACGTCCCCAACGACTACCCGATGACACGGCGATCCTATTCCTCGATCTCTTTCCAGCACTGAGGATCGGCTTCGTACATATCGCCTGTGTAACCATACCTCACAGCGGGGCAGCCGCGGCACCAGCCAAAAAGTTCGCATTTGGAGCACTTCTTGAACTCTTTAAAGTCGCGCTTTGCTTCCATCTGCGGCGAAAAGAACAGCTCCTCGAGCGAGTTCTCGGCAACGTTGCCTACCTTGCTCTCCATACGACGGCACGCATAGACGTCGCCCGTAGGCAGCACCGTCATATGGCCCGTACCGCAATGGCAGCCGTCGTAGATCATGCCGGGCTTGGCACTCTTGGGGATGGTGAATTTGCCCTGCTCCCACAAAAGAAGCGTCCACAGGTGATCTTTGAGCTGGAAGAACGTTTTGCGGCCCGCAGCCTGGTGAAACTCCATACGCTCTTGCGCGGCCAGCAGCACGTCGCGATATTCCAGCGGCTCCAGATGGAACTCATCACGCTTTTGGCCCGAGGTGGGGCAGTATCGTCCAAAAGCGAACACGTCGACTTCGAGGCTTGCCACAAGGTCAATGAGCTGCGGCAGCTCGGCGGCATTCATACTCGAAACCGTGTTCATAACGGCAACCCAGATACCCGCGCGCTTAAGGCACCCAATCGCACGCAAGGTCTCGACAAACGAGCCGGGCTTACGGAAGTAATCGTGCGTTTTCTCGAGTCCATCGAGCGAGAGCTGGTATTTGCGGCATCCCAACTCTTTCATGCGGGCGCAGACCTCGTCGGTCAGATGGAACGGATTGCCCATCACGCACCACATAAAACCCCGCTCGTGCAAAAGCTCGGCAAGGCGCCAAAAATCGGGATGGAGTATGGGGTCACCGCCCGTAACGTAAAAGTACGGCTGACGACCGATGCGTTCGCAGAGGGCCTGGGCCTGATCGACGACCTCGACCATCTGCTCCCACGGCATGCGCTTAAAACCAGCGCAGGCACCGTTGGCGAAGATATAGCAATGTTTGCAACGCTGATCGCATTCATCCGTAATATGCCACTGGAAGGCAAACGCGGGCTTTTGCATCGTGGGACTCCCTTGGTCGATGTTCAAATTGATGACGGTATTGGGCTACAGGCGCTCAACGGCGCCGACGGGGCAATTCTCTTCACAGGCGCCACAGTGCAAGCAGTGCTCAGGCTCTATGCGATACGAGTCACCCGGCTCGATGCACTTCTGCGGACAGTGCTCAAGACAGGTACCGCAACCGATACACGCATCGGAATCAATACGAAAACCCTTAACGGGCGCGGACGCCATGTCCTCGTCTAGGGTAAAGACAGCGCGCTCAATAGGACGAACCCCAAGGTTAAAGTAGTCGAGCACGATGTTTTCGACCTTAAAGATAGTGTTGATATCACGCGTATCACCGGGATAAACGTTGGCAAGATACGGCTGCTCGGCATAAATAACGTCACGCCAGTAAACTTGCTCGGAATCCAAGGCGGGAGTGGCAACGCCGGACATGCGAATCATTTCGTTAAACCGCGTGTGGACGAGCGTTTGGACGCGCCCATCGGCCATAAGCTGGCGGGCCATCTCCTTGCCGCGCGCCGTGAGGAAGTAGATGGCGCGGGACTCGTAATGTACAGCGCTCACGCAGCGAATTTGCGGCGCGCCATTTTCGTCCACAGTTGCCAGCGAGAGCGTCCCGGCAAGCTGCATCTTCTTGAGACAAGTCTGAGCATCCATTACGAGTCCCCTCCTAGCGATTGCTTACTGAGCGTCCGCAGCGCCGCAAGCGGTGCCACAGGCCGGCGCGGCCTTGGGATCGGCGGAGCCGCAAGCAGG
>CAUBMI010000063.1 GCA_958436995.1 uncultured Collinsella sp. | reverse complement strand
GGTCACGAGCGGGGGCTCCTGTCGTTTCCGTGCCCCTGGATTGGGTCATAGTGTCCGTCCGTCCTCTACCTGCGGCGTTGTCTTGCTCCGGGTGCGGCAGTTGGGGACGTTCCTTTCCTGCCGGCAGTCTGGGACATTCCTTGGAGTAGTCGTTGGGGACGCTCTTGTTTGACTAGTCGTTTAAGAACGTCCCCAATGACTATCCTCGTGACCCCTCTTCCTCCGTCCCCGAGGGAACGGGGGTCGTCTGCCGAATGGTTGATGCGGCCGCTCTGCGTCCATGTCACACTCAGAGGTGGCCTGACCCAACTTGGAAGGAGCCTCCATGAGCCTTGACAACGTAACTCTGCGCGCCGCCACGTTCGATGACCTGGCCGGCATCGCCGCCATCTACAACCAGCTGTGGTGCAACACGCTACGCAACCGCGGCGACGTCGAAGCTGCCGATTTCTGCGCGCGCTTCAACATTGCCATGCAGCTGCAGCGCTCCCCCATCGCACTTGTCGCCGAGGCCGAGGGCCGCATTATCGCCGCCTGCTGCATCGGCATCTTCGAGGACGGCAAGCCGCGTACCAACCCCACGTGGGTACCCTGCTACGACGAGATGCTCGCCCAGGCAACCGAGATGGCAAAGACCGCCGATGCCAAACTCGAGGGCTCGCTCTTTGGCGACAGTCGCGAAAAAGCCACGGCCGATCGCTTTGCCGCCACGGGCAACGAGTATGCCCAGGGCCAGCTCAACCTGATCATCATTGTGCCCGAGTGGCAGGGCAAGGGACTCGGCCGCGAGCTCATCGACCTTGCGCGCGCCGAACTCGCCAAAGCCGGGTGCACCAAGTTCTTCCTGATGAGCGACTGCAACTCCGACTGGCAGTTCTACGAGCACCTCAACATGAAGCGCATCCTGGAGGATCACAGCCAAGACACCGGCGATGGCTTTATCGTCTACATGTACGGAGGCAACACGCAGAATTAGCCCGCGCGCCGCCTCATCGGATTTCTCCAAGACAGTTAAAGCAATCAGCCAAGACGAGCTAACAGGGCGCGCTCTCCTCGACAATAGGGACATTCATCCCGCGAAGCATGATATAGATGACCGCGCGGACACTCAACCGCCTCGAATGGATACAGGTCGAGCAGGCGCGCCCATGTGCGCGCATCAAGGCGCTCTTGTGCTTTGCCAAAGAGCGACCGGCGGAAAGCCTCGCCCATAAGGTTGCCAAAATCATCGAGCTCAAGAGCGTACTTTGGGACAACATATCCAATCATCGTCCCCACTAATGGGCTGCGCCCATTGCGCACGCAGCTGTTGAGCGACGGAGCGGGCGGAATGTCGTCGTCATCCGGGTCAAAAATGTCCAGGTCCAGTTCGCCAGAACTGTACGGATGTATTCCGCGGTTGAGCATCTTGAAGATATGAACCGCGAGTCCAAAGTCATCCGTCTGAGGTGTAAACACCGGGGGCTTTCGCGGACGCCGCCAGGCTCTCGAAATCGCTGATGTCAGCTATCTCCATGAGTTGAAGCACTTCGGGGGCAATATAGCCGGGAGCGGCACAGGCAGTCCTATGTGTCGCATCCGAAAGCGTAAAGCTATACGAATCGGTGTCGAGAAGCATCAGACTGCCCCTCTCCCCCACAAGGATGTTACGGGGATTCCAGCGCCCACGGTGATGCCAATGTCATGGAGCCCCAAGGTGAACTTGCACAGATTGCCAAGACTCGATCGAGCGCCGATGCCCCCACCGGCGCTGCCCGAAGAATTGACGCAGCCATGCGCTCCATCTTGGCGAGATTTGTATAGAGCCGGGTGACCGACTGTTTGTATCCCTTGGCATAATTGGGCACAAGCAGGACTTTTTCGCCATGGCGGCAGTAGTGCACACCCCACAGGAGATGGATGAGCTCGGAACAGTCACACCGCAGAAGCCCCACAAGCGCCTTGATGGTACCCATGCCCGCGCACGCCGAAACCTCGCAGCCCTTCTGCCCGTTGAGCACGCACTCGAGCAGTTTATCGTATGCGCGCTGGGCTTCGGGGGCCAGGTGCGCCCTGTTAAACATGCCCTCGGGTCGCACGCTTCCCTTCGAATCGATCATACAAGCCCCCAATCCGTTTGGTTTCCCCAGATTGTGAGCCCGCACACCCAAGCCGCACGGCCCGCCGTTCAGCTGAAACCACCACACGAAAAGTCCGCCGACCGTTGAAGTCGGCGGACTTTCGTGTGCGGACAATCAAGCCCTGTTCACCATGGAACTGCTATTTACAGCGCGCCTTGGGCTGCTGCTGGGTGATACAGTGGATGTTGCCGCCGCCGTAGATGACCTCGCGGGTCATAATGCCGATAACCTCGCGGTCTGGGTAGGCGGCCTGGATGTCCTTAAGCGCCTGTGCATCGTTGGGGTCGCCGAACTGCGGCACGAGCACCGCACCGTTAATGGGCAGGAAGTTGAGGTAGCTGGGTTCAAAGGCGTCCTCGGGCGTACGCGGCAGCACGCCCTCGACGGGATCGATTGTAGAAGCCTCCTCCTCGGTCATGTATACCGAGGTCGCCGGCATAATTACCTTGTGCACTTTGAGCTTGCGGCCCTTGGCGTCGGTTGCCTCGGAAAGAGTCTTGTAGGCCTCCTGACACTCCTTGTAGAACTTGTGGTTGGGGTCGTCGGTCCACATGCAGCAAACCTCGCCAGGCGCGCTAAAGCACGCAACGTCGTCCACATGGCCGTTCGTCTCAAACGGGTCGATGCCGTCCTTGATCCAAATAACCTTCTCGATGCCCAGGTACTCGCTGAGTTTTGCCTCGATCTGCTCCTTGGTGTACTGCGGATTGCGGTCCTTGTTGAGCAGGCACATCTCAGTGGTCACCACAGTGCCCTGGCCGTCGCAGTTAAACGAGCCCCCCTCGAGGATGTAGTCCTCCGGGCGATAGCGGTTGACCTGCTCGAGCTGTGCCACCTGTAGGCCGATGCTCGCATCCTTGTCCCAGGGGAAGTACAGACCGTCAATGAAGCCGCCATACGCGTTGAAGTGGAAATGCGATAGCGCCACATCACCCTTGTCATTAACGAGGAACGCCGGACCGGGGTCGCGAATCCAGGAGTCGTTGTACTCCATGTGGATTACGCGCACGTTCTCCACGCCGTCAAAGATCTCGCACACCGCGGGGAAGTCCTCAGCGTTGACGCCCACCGTAATGGGCTGGAAGCGTGCGACCGTTTTAATGATCTCGGTAAAGACCTTCTGAGCGGGCTTGGCACCGCAGCGCCACACGTCGGAGCGATGCGGCCAGAGAATCCAGGTGCGCTCCTGCTCCTCGTACTCGCCGGGCATATAGAAACCGTCTTTTTTGGGCGTTGATTCGCTCTCGTAAATGGTCTTCATGTTGGCTCCTCACTTTGGGTCGAACCTGTTTGATGACACCCCCATTGTGCTGCGGCGACAACGACGTCTCAATGGGCCTTGGGTACCCATTCGGCAGCCAAAAGTCGACCGTTCACTGACCTAAAGTTCTAGTGGACCGACACGCATGCCATACTGGCTAGATGGCACGAAAGGACTCCCCATGACACATGCGAACAACGCAGATAACCAGAACGTTGAGCTCTTTGCTCAAGATTGGGCCGCTCTCAACGAATGCGCACTGTGGACACATGAGCAGGGGTCGCTCAGCGCACTGCAGGAAGGCCTACTCAAACGCATCGCAGACGTGATTGTGCACCGTGTCTCGATGTTCGATATCGCCCAGACGGGGGCTCACGGACAAACGCAATTTGTTCGCCCCGTCGCATACGGAATGTCCGCACAGGCGCTTGATGATTATTACGAACGCTACGCCGCGTATGACTACACCATTTGGAGCTTTGACACGCGGGTGGTCGATGTATATCGCGATCTGGACCTGGTGGATGTCGAGCGCCGCAATGGCACGCCCATCTACCTGGAATGGATGCAGCCCCTGGGAATTTATTATGGCTGCACGGCCGCACTGGCGCACAAGGCCACGCCACTCGGCTCAATTACGCTGTTCCGCGCCGAGCAGGACGGCGACTTTACCGATTCGGAGCTCGAGATCCTCCGCCAGATTGCCCGGCACCTGAGCTTGCGCCTGCATCAGCTACTCCCACACGGGTATGCCGAGGGCGCAGATGAAAGCCCCGCCAGCGTGCTTGCCATCAAGGCTGCTCTGCTCCCCCGCGAAGCCGAGGTCCTCAAGTTCATGCTCACCGGCAAGACCAACCACGAGATAGCTGTTGAGCTCTATATCTCCGAGTCAACCGTCAAAAAGCACGTCAACGCCATCTACCGCAAACTCGGCGTCAAAAACCGCATGGGTCTCATGGCGCTGCTGCAGCCGTAGTGCACTCCCCCCTCGGGACAGCATGGATTCACTTTGGTTTACAAACGGCGGACGAGCCAGTTGTAAATGACTTGGCCGATAACAGATGATGTTGACCAACTGTTATCGGCCAAGCGGATATCAACATGCAGCCTTTGTTTGCAGAAAAACCTGAGACCCTAAAGGGATGAAATCTAATAAAAGGTCCTCGGTAATTACCATAATCTTGTAGTAGTGTTTTCCACAATCTTATAGTAGCCCAGTTCAAAAACGTTATTTATAGAGCCGAAATCTCAGACCCTAAATAACAATAGCCACCACAATGGGAACTGTCCCCATTGTGGTGGCTTGCAGACGAGTTGACTTATTCGACTATCGCGCGCCGGCCGTGCCCGAGTCTAGAGCGTGGCAAGTCGCTTGGATTCGCGGACGGCGAGGGCGATGGAGATAAGACCAGTGATGGCGTCAGCCGCCACCAAGGCAAACCAGACACCCTGAACGCCCATCATGTTGCCAAGCAGGTACATAAGCGGCACGGAGCAGATCACGTAGCGGAGCAGACCGGTGAACGTGGCGATACCCACCTTCTCAACCGCCTGGAAGTACATCGACATGGTCATGGCCAGGTAACCAAGGGCCACGGCGAGCACCACGATGCGCGTTGCGGACGCGGCAACCTCAACAAGCTCGGGGTCACTGCCAGCAAAGAACGCGCAGACCGGCGTGGCAGCGAGCCACAGCGCAATGGTCACGAGCGCAAGCGTCACGACCTGGTACTTAAGCGTGCAAGAGAGCGTTTCCTTGAGGCGCGTCCACGCCTTGGCGCCGGCGTTGAAGGCGGCAATGGGCTGCAGGCCGTACGAGAAGCACTGGGCGACCATCATGGTTATGTAGAGGATATAGCCGTTGATCACACCAAAGGCCGCGATGTAGAGCGAACCCATGTCGCCGCCGAGCTGGCCAAGCAACGAGTTGGCAACGGTGTTGAAGATGAACGTGGCAGCTTGCACCAAAAAGAACGGGAAACCAATCTTGATGATCTGGCCGCAGATGGCCATGTCGAGTTTGAGGTCGGCGGCGCTGATCTGGAGCTGCGACTTCTTACCACCGATGAACCAGAAGATACCGATGGCCCAGATACCGATGGAAAGACCGTAGTACACGCCAGCTCCCATAACGCCAAGCTTGAGTACAAACGTGGAAAGCGCAAGCCAGCAGATAGCGACGATGGCAGACACGGTCATGAGGTTGGCCTGGATCTGAACCTTCTCGTCCACACGCATGACGGCGGTGACCATCTGACCAATGACCGTGAGCGGCAGCAGCACGGAGAAGGTGCGCACGCCGGCAACGGTATCGGCCATGATGTCGGGCGTGGCGCCGAAGAATGCGCAGATGGGCTCGGTAAACACAGCCATCACCACAGCAAGCAGCACACTCACAATCGTGGTAAGCCAAAAGCCCTGGCTAAACGCCTTGCTGGCGCCCTTAATGTCGCCGGCACCCAAAAGGTTGCCCACCACGGCGGGCACGCCGGTGCCAAACAGGTTACCAAAGGCCAGGTTAATGTACTCGACCGACATGATGATCGAGACACATGCCAGGCCGTGGGCACCCAAGCCCCAGCCCATGACAAGGCCCTCCAGGACCACCATGATGATTTGGGCAAGCATACCCTGGCCGGTGATGATGGTGTACTTGCGCACCAGGCCGGGAATCGGCTGCGAGGCAAGCTCACGCTCCTCCTCAACAGCGGCGGTTGTTTCTTCTGCCATTGTTCTCCCCTTTCCATGAGAGATTGATGAATGGATGCATGAATGGATGGGCAGCACGCACAGGCTGCGGCACCGCCCAGCGATGCAGCAGTCCCGCTATGCCTCAAAGACCACCTTGCCGGCGATCATCGTGAGGGCTGCGGTGGCCTCGAGCACCTCGGCCGGCTCGCAATCAAAGAGGTTGCGGTCGAACACGCAGATATCTGCCTGTTTGCCGCACGCGAGCGTGCCGATGCGGTCCTCGGCATGCATGGCATAGGCGCTGCCATAGGTGTAGGCGCGCAGAGCCTCGGCCATGGTAATGCGCTCCTGGGGGAACCACCCTTCTGGGTTGGAACCGTCCTCGAGCATGCGAAAGGCTGCGCCGTACACCTCCTCCATGGGCTCCAAGCCCACAACGGGGAAGTCACTGCCCAGGTGCACCACGGCACCGCTGGCAAGCAGGCTATGCAGGGGCCACGAAAGCGCAGCACGCTCGGGGCCCACGGCATCGTCCTTGGCAAGGTCAGCCATATCGAGCAGCATGTGCCACGGCTGCATGCCAGGGCATATACCCAGCTCGGCATAGCGCGGCAGATCCTCGGGCTGAACCGTCTCGTTGTGCTCCATGGAGTGGCGACAATCCCGCTTGCCATGCAAGCGCTCGCCCTCCTCAAAACAATCGAGCACAAAACGCACCGAGCGATCACCGATCGTATGGATGCGCGTGTCAACACCCCATTCTTGCGCCCTGAGGATGGCAGCGCGGATGCGCTCTGGCTCCTCCGCGGGCTCACCGCAGGTATCGGGCGCATTGCTATAGGGTTCAAGCATCCAGGCGGTGTGGTCGGAGCACACGCCATCAAGGAACTGCTTAAAGCCGTGCCACTCCACCTGCGTACCCGGGAAGGCGTATTTCTCCTTGATCTGCTCGAGCGTTAAGGACTCGTTTTCGAACAGGTCGGTGTACAGGAACACGCGCAGTGGCAAGTCGCCCTTGGCATTAAGACCTGCCAACACCGCATACGGGTTTTCCATGCTCACAAACGTAGGATTGACCATGCCGACCGTAGTGATTCCCAGGGCATTGGCGCGCCGGGCGGTTTTTGCAAACGACGCGTCAACAACCTCGGGCGCTGGGTCGTAGACCTCGTCCATAAAGAAGACGCCGGCGTTGTTGGAAAACACGCCCGTCAGATTGCCCTCGGCATCCTTAAGGATCTTGCCGCCTGCGGGATCGGGCGTCTGCGAAGTTACTCCCACCTTGTTGATGGCACAGGTATTGGCGCTAAAGGTATGCAGGTCAACCTGCTGCAGAAAGACCGGGCGGTCCGAGATGTACTCATCGATCATCGCGGCTGTGGGCATCTCGGGGACATCCCACTGGAACTGGATAATCTGGCAGCCCAGAATCCACTCGTTATCGGGATGGTCGGCCGCAAACGCCACGACACGTTCCATCGCCATCTCAAAACTGGTGCAGTCGATGAGGTTGACGGCAAAATCGGGGTCGGTCATAAACGCGCCCTGGGCAAAATGCGTGTGCGAGTCGATCAGGCCGGGCATGACGAGCTGGTCGCCAAAGTCGCGCACCTCGGTATCGGGACCGATAAACGGTGCCAGGTGAGCATCGTCACCGCAGGCAACAATCTTATCACCGCGCACGGCAACGCCGCCCTTAAACGGCTCGAGCCCATCGCCGGTAAAGACGGCGTTGCTCTTGATAACTACATCAGCCTTGTCCATGTGAGCCTCCTCAGGCATCTTTGGTTGCAACGCGGACGCACCGCCCGCGTGGGCACTCGGTTGGGAGCGTAGCGCTCCCGCATCGGCGCGTGCCTACAAGCCGTGCTCGGACGTCTGTCCCACGTCCGCGGCTCCGCGCTACACCCATTGATACACAGGGGCAAATCCGTGCCAAGGCCAGGGACCGCAAACGGTCAGTTTAAGCAGGTTTACACGCTTTACCTGCAGGTTTATTGTCTGAGATTATTACCGCGTCATTACGCCCAACGGCGTGCCCGCCCACACGGCAAGACCCGCATGCATGGAAGAATAGGACTAGGGACTAGGAACGCCAAAAGGCATCTATGAGGTCATCTCGGTTGGAGACACCGCTTTTAACGTAGATGCGATGCAAGTGCGCCTTGACAGTGCCAGGGCTGATGACCAACTCGCTGGCGATGTTTTGGGCGTCGTTGCCCTTCAGCACCAGCGTGAGCACCTCCTGCTCGCGCCGCGACAGCTTATGGGCATCGGCATAGATCACAACGCGTGATGCTAGATCGTCCCCAGAGCGTGCGCTCTCGGCCGCTACGTCCTCATCGGCACGCGGATGACGGGCATACACGAGCAGGATATGGCTAAACTGGCAAAAGAGTTGGACCGCGCATACCACGAGCAGCACGTTTTCGGAGATATTGCGCTCGGACAGATACCACAAAAAGAGGCTGATGACGGGGTTTTGAGAGTCGGGGCGGCAGAGCAAAATCATGTAGGTGTCCTCGGCGATTACGCAAAACGCAAGAACGAGTGCCACCTTCCAAAAGAGCTTTGAGCGGTCGAGGTCGAGTTTCTCAACACGCGTGGCCCTGTGCCGGTAATGCCAGGCGGCATAGGCAAGACATCCTACATTGCCCAGGTCACGCGTGAGCCAAAAGAGATACTGCTGCATCTCTCCGGCAGCACCGCTGCGAGGCACCAGCACCAATTGCAAGATTGAAAACGGCACGATAGCAAGTCCGAGCATGCGCGACGTCGGCCTTTTGCGCAAGCGCGCAAACATCCACAGTACCACGCAGGCATAGATGGCAATACCGAGCACGCAGCGCAGCAAGGGGTGCTGCAACGGCTCGCTAAAGGTAACAGCGTAGTCGTATTTGAGCCGATTGTACTCGTCAAAAAAAATGACCGACATATCGAGCATGTAGAGCAAAAAGCCCACCGCGGCCACCAGGCTGTCGCGACGGCGCGTCATGAGCCAAACCACCAACGCCACGGCACTGGTCACCAGAGCCACACCCATGATAATCGTGGTGTAGATATAGAACGCGAAACTCATGCCCGCCTCCCCTGTCTAGATGCCGTGAGGATGTTGACAGATTCTTTGCCGCAAGATTAGACTCACCGATTAAACGTACTGTATCGTTTAGATAAACAAGCTGTGTCTCACCGATGAAAGGAGATGCCATGGCGCCTATCGCACCGCTCAAAATACTCGTTGCCCCTGCCGCCAAGGCCATCGTCCACCTGTGCGACTCACTTACCTACAATGACGTCCCCTGCATCGCCGAGGAGCGTTCGGACAGCCGCCCGTACCTGGGCCACGTCCCCTACTTTGCGCCTAAGCTCGTTTCCGATCCCGAGCACCGCGAACAGTAATCCAAGATGCACCAAGCGCTGCGTAACTCGCGGCGCTTACTGTTTTGGTGCAAAGTAACCTGACCCCCGTGCACCAACGCCGGGATTGTCGACGCTTCGGCCGCGGCGCGATATGAGGCGCGAAACCTCGCCCAATAACAGGCCAATCACTACGCCCGCGAGAATCGGCAACTTTGCCATCTCGGCAGGTGAGCTGTTGAGCGGCACAATCGTAGCAACAATCGAAAGCACGAGCTCCACCACGGGAATCGCAAGCGCCACCGCGAGCACCTTGCCCTCGAAAGGCGCACGGAACACACGCGAGCGATTATCGTGCTTGCGCAGACGCCAAAACGCTGGGAACATGGGAATATAGCTCATGAGCAGAAAGACGACGTTCATCGAGAAGAAGACCCAAAAGACGTCGGAACCCTCACCCAGCGGAATCTGGAGCAGCAGCACCAGACTGGCAAAACAGCCGTTAATGAGCGCCGAGCCGTTGGGCATGCCGGTCTTTTTGGACACCAACGCAAAGGGGCGCGGCATGTTGCCGTGACGTGCGGCATAGCTCGCTACGTTGTTGACGCCAAAGCTCCAGCAGATCATATTGGCGAACAGCGTCACCAAAAAGGCCACGCCCACGATCATTGTCAGCGGGTGGCTGCGCCCCACCATGGCGGCGACCGCGTCCACAATGCCCGAATCGAGCGAAAGCTGTTCGGTGGGAACCGCGGCTCCAATGCCGATGCCGCAGATGATGTAGATCGCCGCAATGGCAACGCCGCCGGTGATAACCGCCTTGGGGATATCGCGCGACGGGTTTTTCATCGTGCTGGCAAAGGTCGCGACCACTTCGAAGCCCATAAAGTTGAACAGGATAATCGATAGATACGTCAACGAGTTGGTGTCGCCCAGATCTGGAATGAAGGTCTTGAGCGACATGTCGTTGGCAAAGCCGTTATTACAGGCAAACCAGATACCGACGATCCCCACCACGGCGGTAATGAGCACCTTGATGACAGCGCCGCCGTCCATGACCCAATCGGCCTCGGCCACCGACTGCATCGCCATGACCGTAACGCCCCACACAAAGGCAAGCTCAATGACAATTCGGAGCCCGAGTGAAAACTCGAAACCCCATACCGCAGTGATGACACTGGGGAACATGCAGGCGATACTTGCCACCCACAGCGGAAAATTTACCCAATAGCACCAGGAGCAACGGGCGCCCCAACGGTCGCCCAGGCCCAGGCGGACCCAATCGTACAGGCCGCCCTCGGAATCAAACGCCGTACCCAGCTCGGCCACCACCAGGCCATAAGGCAGCAAAAACGTGATGATAAGGAAAATCCACCAGAAGAACTGCACGTTACCCATGGCAGAAGCCGGAGCTGCCGCCTCGATAGTAAACACGACGCAGATAACCGAAAGGATGACCTCAATCAGGGAAAACTTCTTACCTGCCATGGCACGTTCCCCCTACAGCAAAAAGGATGGCATCTGTACCGAAGGCGCAGCCCAAGGTAGGGTTGCAGGCCGCGTCACCGGTACAGGTGCCATCCCAAAGAGAGGAGAGGATGAAGTTGTTGGACCAACGCTCGCGGAACAGGCGCGTGTAGATGACGATACGCTGGTACATAGATACTCCGATCAAAACGGCCGCGTTCACGACCGATAACTTTCGGCAATTGAAGACGCGTCTGACCTGGGAAATTCAAGCGAACAATTGGCCTAACCCGCAAAAAATCCCAGGCCAGACGCGTACTCAATCAAAGAAAAGGGCACTCCGAAGTGCAGGCAACGGAGTGCCCGTTCCGCGTCACTGCACCAGGTAACCCAAAAAACAACGCAGCAGACAAAGAGGGAGAAAAGCAAATCTGCTCAAACAGAAAACCCAGCCGACCAAGACGTCGAATAAACCGACCATCAATGCCCCGAGATGGTCCGATTCACCGACCGTC
>CAUBMI010000062.1 GCA_958436995.1 uncultured Collinsella sp. | reverse complement strand
TTGCCTCGCGCTTTGAGTTCAAGCGGATGCTGCTCGGCGTGCTCGCCGTGTTCTCCTTGGGCCAGTTCCTGTCCGCTGCGGCACCGACATATCCCATCCTGGTCTGCGCGCGCTTGGTGGTTGCCTGCGCGCACGCCGTGTTCTGGTCAGTCGCCTCGATCATGGCCTCGCGCCTGGTCGACACCCGCCACGGGGCGCTCGCGATCAGCATAATCGCCACGGGCTCGTCCATCGCGCAGATCTTTGGCCTGCCGATCGGCCGCGCCATCGGACTGGCCGTGGGCTGGCGCATGACGTTTGCCGTGGTCGGTGCCTTCTCTGCCGCCGCGGTGGTGTACCAGGCGGCGGTGTTCCCGACCATGGCGGCGGGTGAGCGCTTTACGCTCAAACAACTTCCCGAGCTGCTCAAGAACCCGTTCCTCATCGCGCTTTATGCGGTCACGGTCTTTATGGCGACCGGCTACTACGCGGGTTACAGCTATATCGAGCCCTTCCTGGCGCAGGTCGCCCATGTCGACGCAAGCGCCATCACCATGACGCTGACGGCGTTTGGCTGCTCCGGCCTGGTGGGCAGCTGGCTGTTCGGCCGACTGTTTGATGGGCACCGGTTCCCGTTCTTGGCTATTACGCTCTCCGGCGTGCCGGTGGCTCTGCTGCTCATGGGTCCGGTTGCACCGTCGCTCGTCGCCGTTCTCGCTGTTTGCGCGCTATGGGGCTGCTGCTCCACGGCCTTTAACGTGGCGTTTCAGGCCGAGCTCATCAAGTATACGCCGGCGGACTCGTCGGCTGTCGCCATGTCGATCTTCTCGGGCCTGTTCAACCTGGGGATCGGCACCGGTACGGCGATCGGCGGCGCCGTGGTGTCGGGCCCCGGTATCGCCTGGATCGGCTTCGCGGGCGGGGCGATTACCGTCGTGGGCGTCATCCTCGCCATCACGGTGCTGTTCCCGGCCATACGCCGCGCAAAGCCTGTCGCCTAATCACGTTCCCTCATCAGTTGCGGTGGAATAGTTCCTGTTTAAGGTCTCTGAAGGCCCAAGCGGGAACTATTTCACCGCAACTTATTTTGGGGGAGAGGATACAAGCCGGGCATACAATGGGTGTCGTTGTGTTGAGCTTACCGGGAGGTTGCTATGTGGGCATACGAGACGACGTTCTATCAGATCTATCCGCTGGGCTTTTGCGGAACTCCGCGCGAAAACGCCGCCCCCGTTGCCGAGGATGAACTCGCCCAAGCTGCCAACGCCGCGCCCAACCCCGATGCTCCGATTATGAAAATCGCCCAATGGGCCGACTACCTGCAGAAACTCGGCGTTGGCGCCGTGCTCATCAACCCGCCGCTCGAGTCCGATAGCCATGGCTACGATACGCGCAGCCTGTGCCATATCGATCGCCGCTTGGGTGGGGATGCCGACTTTGCCGCCGTATGCGACACGCTGCATGCCCATGGCATCCGCGTGGTGCTCGATGCCGTCTTTAACCACGTCGGCCGCGGCTTCTGGGCCTTCCGTGATGTGCAAGAACGCAAGTGGGACTCGCCGTACAAGGACTGGTTCCACATTAGCTTTGACGGTGATTCCTGCTATGGCGACGGCTTTTGGTACGAGGGCTGGGAGGGCCATTTTGAGCTTGTGAAGCTCAACCTGCAAAACCCCGCCGTGGTCGATTACCTGCTCGAGTCCGTGCGCTGCTGGGCCGATGACTTTGGTGTCGACGGCCTGCGCTTGGACGTCGCCTATATGCTCGATCGCGACTTTATGCGCCGCCTGCACAGCTTTACCCGCGAGCTCAAGCCCGACTTTGTGCTGATCGGCGAGACGCTCCACGGCGACTACAACCAGATCGTCAACGACGAGATGCTCGACTCCTGCACCAACTACGAGTGCTACAAGGGCCTGTACTCCAGCTTTAATTCGGTCAACATGTTCGAGATTGCCCACTCGCTGCATCGCCAGTTTGGCGGTGACCCGTGGTGCATTTATCGCGGCAAGCATTTGCTGTCGTTTGTCGACAACCACGACGTGCCGCGCCTGACGAGCATCCTGACGGACAAGTCCTGCCTGCGCCCCGCCTACGGCATGCTCTTTGGCATGCCGGGCATTCCGTGTGTCTACTATGGCAGCGAGTGGGGGATTGCCGGCGAAAAGGGCGGCCCCGATGGCGACTGGGCGCTGCGCCCTGCGCTCGATGAGCCTGCGCCTAACGAGCTGACGGCGTTCGTCACGCAGCTCGCGCACCTTCGCTCGGCAAACGACGCGGCGGCCCGCGCTCTCAACTATGGCGCGTACCGCAACGTGGTGATCCAGAACAAGCAGCTGCTGTTCGAGCGCGCCTGCGACGACGCGACGGTGCTCGTGGCGGTCAATGCCGTGAACGAGCCCTATACCTTTGGAGCCGGCGAGCTCAACGGCTCCTTTGTCGATTTGCTTGCCGACGGCGTGCCCACGGTCGAGCTGACGGGCTCCCTTGAGCTTGCGCCCTACGAGGTGCGCTATCTGTTGAGGGCCTAGGCCATGGCAGCGTCTGACGAGGGCTATCAACATATTGAGCATGGGTTTGAGCCCGTGTTTGACGAGCGCTCGCGCGTTTTGGTGCTCGGGTCGTTTCCCTCGGTGCTTTCGCGCGCCAATGCCTTTTATTATGGCAATCCTCAGAACCGCTTTTGGCGCGTGCTGGCCGCGTGCCTCGGTGTGCCTGTGCCGCCCAACGAGGGCGATTCTTTGGCGGATGGCGAGCCCGCGAAGCTCGACGCCTCGATTGCCGCCAAGCGATCCATGCTGCTGAACGGCGGCGTGGCCCTGTGGGACGTGATCGAGAGCTGCGACATTAAGGGCTCGAGTGACGCGAGCATTCGTAACGTTGTACCGGCAGATATCGAGCGCATTACCGGCGCAGCTCCCATTGAGCAGGTGATATGCAACGGTGGTACAGCTGGCCGGCTCTACAAGCGCTATCTACAAGAACGCACCGGGCTGCCCGCCATCGTACTGCCCTCGACAAGCCCCGCCAATGCCGCCTGGCGCCTAGAACGTCTTGTTGAGCGTTGGCGCGAAGCCGTTGACTGGACCGCTCTCTAATTTAGATATTTGATTGAGCATGGGCGCCGAGGCGTTTGATGATGGTGCGCCAGATCGGCGCGGGCAGTGCAGGCTTGACGCGCACCATGCCGTCGGCATCGACGCCACCGGCATTGCCACCGCCAAGCAACTGCGCATGCTCAATGGAGCAGCCCATGCGCACAGCGCCCACAAGCTTATCCATCGCTTCCGAAAAAGGCCGGCGCAAGAGGCCCATGCGCGGGGAGCGACGAAGCGCCGCAATGCCGCTGCCGGCGCAGATGACAACGCCGCCACACCACAATTGGCCCTGGCACTCGCATGCCTTGTGCAGACGAACGGCGGCCCCGCGCGCCTGCTCAGCGCCCTCTTGTGCGGCTTGAATCATGGCATAGACACGCGTTCCCGTACCGCCAAGGCGATCGAGTATCTGCTCGACGGCGGTCATTGCCTCATCGTCAAATGCATCATCAACGGCGAGCACTATGCCATCGACTGCACCGACGTCATTTGTCTTCAAGTCAACCGGGTGGGGGAGTGCGGTGCCGGAAAGCCGGGCATAGGCCGCGATGGCATCCTGCAGGTCCCAAAGCAAAAACTCAAGATCGGTGCTCTCGGGAATACTGATATACGCAATGGTTTGCAACGTTTTTGGTACATCGCCGCGTGCGGTCGTCTCCATGCCGCCTCCTTTCCGGTTCGTTTCCGTTTAGGTTACACCGTCTGGCGGCGCCTCGCCGCGCTATCCTAGTGCAACCCTTACGAAAGGAACGCCATGCGTCTGCCTATGAACACCTCGCTTGCCACGCTCAAGCCCTCCGGCATCCGCCGGATCAACGCGCTCGCCGCCCAGCACCCAGGGTGCATCGCGCTTGCGCTTGGCGAGCCCGATTTTCCCACGCCCGATGTGATTAGCGCCGAGGTGACGGCCTCGCTCGACCGCGGCGACACGCACTATCCGCCCAACAACGGTCGCCCCGCCCTGCGCGAGGCACTGTCTGCCTACATGGGGGATGCGCGCCTGGCGTTTTCCGCCGACGAGGTCATCCTGACCGACGGCGCGACCGAGGCCCTGTCGGCAACATTCATGGCTATGCTCAACCCCGGCGACGAGGTTATTATCCCCACGCCGGCTTTTGGTCTGTACGAGAGCATCGTCGTGGCCAATCACGCCAAAGCGGTCTTTTTGGATACGGAACCTGCGCAATTTCAGGTTGACGAGGAAGCGCTTCGCGCCTGCGTGACGCCGGCAACTAAGGCCATCGTCATCTGCTCGCCCAACAATCCTACGGGCTGCATCCTCGATGCGGCATCGCTCGACGCCGTGGCGCGCGTAGCAGAGCAGACGGGCGTCTACGTGGTCTGCGACGACGTATACAACCGCTTGGTCTACGTGGATGGCTACGAGCGCTTTGCCCAGCGTCACCCAGAACTTCGCGAACAGACGGTGGTCATCGAGAGCTTTTCCAAGCCCTGGGCTATGACCGGCTGGCGCTTGGGCTGGCTCGCAGCGGCAGCCCCCGTCATCGCCGAGATCGCAAAGGCTCACCAATACTTAGTATCGAGTGCTGTCTCCTTCGAAATGGACGCCGCAGCCCGAGCCCTGACCGTCGACCCAACCCCCATGCTCAAAGTCTACCGAGCCCGCCGCGAACGCGTACTCGCAGCCTTAAACGCCATGGGCCTCGACGTAGTAGAGCCCGCAGGAGCCTTCTACACTTTCCCGAGCATCAAAAAGTTCGGCCTAACCAGCGAAGACTTCTGCATCAAAGCCATCAAAGAGGCCAACGTTGCCCTAGTTCCCGGAAACTGCTTCGGAACCGAAGGCCACGTCCGCCTCAGCTACTGCGTCTCCGACAAAGATCTGGACGAAGGCCTCCACCGCCTGTCCAACTTCGTGTCAACTCTATAGCCCAATGGGACGCAACACATCAGCCCACCGACTTAAGGATTGTGAGTGGGGCGCGCCGGCCAACGGAAAACCGGACTGCCCCATAGTTGACGCAGGCCGCGCCGCCAAAGGCCAGGCGCAAGGTTTTCGTAGATTCCGCACGAGCCGAAGAGCACTTAATGTGCTCTTCGTGCGAGCCAGGACTTGACCGAGCGAAAACCTTGCGCCTGGCCTTTGGCTGCGCGGCCGGATGGTGGAATTGTGTACAGCCCGGTTTTCCGTTGACCGACGCCGGGGTCCCCGCCATAATACTTTCGGTTCACGCACGAATCCGCTGCCAGAGACAGCCGGCGCAAACGGGCATCGCCCGCGAGCTTAATGGGATATCCCGCCAGCCGAGGTGGTCGAGTAGATATGTCTTCTCGCCCCCGTCGCTCATGCAGCGCGGGGGCTTTCTTTTTGGACATGCCCCCGTCACGACCTTGTGGCGGACCGTGCCCGGAAAGAATTCGAGGAGGTGTAATTCATGCCCCAGCAGTACAAAATCGACAAGGTTGCAGAGATCGAGTCCCGTATCGCCGAGAACGCCGGTCTGTTCGTTGTCAACTACAACGGTCTGACGGTTAAGCAGGCTCAGGAGCTGCGTCATCAGCTTCGCGAGTGCGGCGCCGAGATGAAGGTCTACAAGAACAACCTGGTCAAGATCGCTCTCAAGAACCAGGAGCAGCCCGAGCTCGACGAGATTCTCGCCGGCCCCGTCGCTTATGTGTTCTACGAGACCGAGCCGGTCGAGGCCGCTAAGGCCCTTAAGGACTTCTCTGCTAAGTCCAAGGGCGTCCTTGAGATCAAGGGCGGTATCTCCGACGGCAAGGCCGTTTCCGCTGATGATGTTAAGGCTATCGCCGAGCTGCCCACCAAGGATCAGCTTCTCGGCCAGATCGCCGGTCTCATCTCCGGTTTCGCTCGCGACATCGCTGTCTGCGTCAACGGCGTTTCCTCTGGTCTCGCTCGTTCGATCCAGCAGGTCTCCGAGCAGAAGGCAGCCTAGTCGCTGCTTTCACCCGCGGCGGCAACGCCGCACCCCAGGCGCATTCGCGCCATGTTTTAACTGATCTCCGTGCATCCGCACGGAAACCGAAAGGACTTAGAAATGGCTAAGCTTACCACCGATGAGATCATCGATGCTCTTAAGGAAATGACCCTTCTCGAGGCTTCCGAGCTCGTCAAGGCTATCGAGGACACCTTCGGCGTTTCCGCCGCTGCTCCTGCCGCTGTTGTCGCCGCTCCCGCTGCTGGCGCTGCTGAGGCCGAGGAGAAGACCGAGTTTGACGTCGTGCTCGAGGGCTTCGGCGACAACAAGATCCAGGTCATCAAGGCCGTCCGTGAGCTCACCAACCTTGGCCTGAAGGAGGCCAAGGAGGTCGTCGAGGGCGCTCCCAAGGCTGTTCTCGAGGGTGCCAAGAAGGAGGACGCCGAGGCTGCCAAGGAGAAGCTCGAGGCTGCTGGCGCTGCTGTCACCCTCAAGTAATCAGGCTTTCTCGCCAGATTTCTTTGCAGACGGGGTTCGCATTGCGAACCCCGTCTTTTTTGTTATGACCCCTCATTCCCATTGCTCGGCATACAGAACACCGTTGTCTTCGCCGTGCTAATCCCGTTACCGCTGGGGCGTAAAATTGCACCATTCGAGCAATAATTTGCGTTGACCTGCTGAAGAATTGCGTTTGCCTTACGGCGACGTATGTCTCCGGCGGTAAGATACTTCGGTATCGCAATTTGGTCTGCGGCCACCGTGCCGCACGCACAGGGCGCATTCTGTGCCTGCGAAAGGATCCTTGAATAACATGAAGGCAATCATCCCCGCCGCCGGTCTTGGCACGCGTTTTCTGCCTGGCACCAAGTGCACGCCCAAAGAGATGCTGCCGGTGCTCGACAAGCCGGTCATCCAGTATGTCGTTGAGGAGGCGCTCGACCCCGAGGAGGTCGACGACGCCATCATCGTTACCTCGCCCGGCAAGCCCGAGCTGCTGAGCTACTTCCAGCCCGATCGTTCGCTCGAGAACCTGCTGCGCGAGCGCGGTAAGGACGCCTACGCCGACGCCGTCGCCCATGCGGGTGGTATGCCGGTCGACTTCCGTTATCAGTACGAGCCCAAGGGCCTCGGTCACGCCATTCGCTCTGCCGCCGACGCTGTAGCGGGGGAGAACTTCCTGGTTCTTCTGGGCGACTACGTTGTGCCCAACCGCGACATCTGCGACAAGATGCTTGCCGTCTCCAAGGAGCACGGTGGCGCTTCGGTTATCGCTGTTGCCGCTTGCGCTCCCGAGGAAGTCAGCCGCTATGGCGTCATCGCCGGTGACCGCGTGGGTTCCCTCGAGGGCTTCGAGAATGCTGCCGACGACGAGCCTGGTGCCGTTTGGCGCATCGGCGGTCTGGTTGAGAAGCCCGCTCCCGAGGCGGCTCCGTCCAACCTGTACATCGTCGGTCGCTACCTGCTGAGCCCGCTGGTCATGGACCTGCTGGCCGATCAGCAGGCTGGTAAGGGCGGCGAGATCCAGCTTACCGACGCCATGGCCCGCTCGCTCGACCGCGAGGCCATGTACGCCGTCGTCATCGATCCGCTTTCGGGCTACGACACCGGCACCCCGTCTGGCTGGATGGCCACCAACGCCCTCATGGCCGCAAGCGATCCTCGCTTTGCCGGCGCTTTCTGGGACGCCATCGACGAGCGCGGCGGTTTGATGCGCAAATAAGCCTTCGGGCATCGACATTTACGGGTGCGGACTTCGGTCTGCACCCGTTTTTTATTCGGGCAACAGCTTAGCCCCGGAAAGTGCGTCCCACAATTTGGTCGAATTCTGGGTCGCGCTTTCCAGTTAGAGCCCCTAGCGGAAACTGCGACCCGGAATTTCGGCTCAGAACGGGATATGCTTTCCCAAACAGGCTCAACCGGAAACTGCGACCCAGTTTGGGGCCTCAAAACGGGATGCAGTTTCCGCCCGATTAACCCTCACCGCCATTCCGCCATTCAGCTGTCCGTATCAGCGGTCTCGTTCACATAAAATATATGAACAGGTGTTCGATACATACCTATCTACCTGCATCTTTTCTGCCGAAAAACTTTGCTACTCCAAAAACTCAATTGCGTCAAGGCTTTTCTTGCCCAACGGTCGGTACCTGATAAACTATTAGGTTGCGATAACTGGCGAAGCTATGCCTCGCCAACCCACCGAGCATTTCCGTGAAGGAGGAAAAACCTGGTGACCTACGCATACACTGCCACTGAGCGCAAGCGCGTCAGCTTCGGGAAAATCCCGGAGGCCATGGAGCTCCCCAACCTTATCTCTGTTCAAAGGGAATCCTTTGAACGTTTTAAGGACGAGGGTCTTCGTGAGGCGTTCAAGGAATCCAGCCCCATCCAGAGCCAGAACCATGTTCTCGAGGTTACCTTCGGCGAGCATCAGTTCGGCGACCCCGCGCACACCGTCGAGGAGTGCCGCGAGAAGGATATGACCTATCAGGCTCCGCTTCTGACCGACGTCCGTCTCACCAACAAGGAGACCGGCGAGATCAAGGAGCAGCTCGTCTTCATGGGCGACTTCCCCATGATGACCGATCAGGGCACCTTCATCATCAACGGTACCGAGCGTATCGTCGTCTCGCAGCTCGTCCGCTCCCCGGGCGTGTACTACAGCTCCGAGATGGATTCGGGCAAGCAGATCTACAAGGCCCAGATCATCCCGTCCCGCGGTGCCTGGCTTGAGTTTGAGGTCGACAAGCGCGACCAGCTCATGGTCTCCATCGACCGTAAGCGTAAGCAGAGCGCCACGATGTTCCTGCGCGCCCTTGGCATCGCCGTCACCAACGACGACATCATCGAGCTGCTCGGCAACTCCGATGTGATCAAGCGCACCCTGGAGCGCGATACCGCCCTTACCCGCGAGGATGCCCTCATCGAGATCTACCGTCGCCTGCGCCCGGGCGAGCCTCCCACCGTGGATGCCTCCCGCAGCCTGCTCGAGGGTTTGCTCTTCAACCCGCAGCGCTATGACCTGGCCCGCGTCGGTCGTTACAAGGTCAACAAGAAGCTCAACCTCACCACCGAGGAAGAGGTCACGGTGCTCACCGACGAGGATATCGTCGCGACGCTGCGCTACCTGCTGTCCCTCGCTGCCGGCGACCAGGGCTTCAAGGTCGACGACATCGACCACTTTGGCAACCGCCGCATCCGCACCGTCGGCGAGCTCGTCGCCAACCAGTTCCGTATCGGCATGAGCCGTATGGAGCGCGTCGTCCGTGAGCGCATGAGCTCCCAGGACATCGACGAGATCACCCCGCAGTCGCTCATCAACATCCGCCCGATCGTGGCCTCCATCAAGGAGTTCTTCGGTTCCTCGCAGCTCTCGCAGTTCATGGACCAGGCGAACCCCCTGACCGGTCTGACCCACAAGCGCCGTCTGTCCGCACTCGGCCCTGGTGGTCTTGCCGGCCACAAGTCCGGCTCCAGCCGCCGCACCAACGTGCCGACGGCCGTCCGCGACGTTCACAACTCGCACTACAGCCGCATGTGCCCGATCGAGACCCCCGAAGGCCCCAACATCGGCCTGATCGGCTCGCTCGCCCTCTACGCCCGCGTCAACGAGTACGGCTTCATCGAGGCCCCGTTCCGTCGCGTCGAGAACGGCGTTGCCACCGACCAGATCGACTGGATGACCGCTGACGAGGAAGAGAAGCACGTCATCGCGCCGGCCAACACGCCGCTCGATCCCAAGACCAACGAGTTCATCACGACCGATGCCGAGGGCAAGATCGTCCGTCCGCACACCGTGATCGCCCGTACCCGCGACTTCGACGGCTCCTTCGGCGCTCCCGCCGACGTGCCTGTCGAGGACGTCGACTACATGGACGTCTCGCCGCGTCAGATGCTCTCCGTCGCAGCCACGCTGATCCCGTTCCTCGAGCACGACGACGCTAAGCGTACGCTGATGGGCGCCAACATGCAGCGTCAGGCCGTGCCGCTGGTTCACCCCGCCGCTCCCTATGTCGGTACCGGCATGGAGCGTCGCGCCGCCCTGGACTCCGGCGAGGTCACCCTGGCCAAGAACGCCGGCGAGGTCATCTTTGCCGACGCCGCCAAGATCATCGTCAAGCATGCCGGCGGCATGGACGAGTATCACCTGGCCAAGTACCAGCGCTCCAACCAGTCCACCTGCATCAACCACCGTCCGCTCGTGCGCGTCGGTGACACCGTTGAGCAGGGCGAGCCTCTGGCCGACGGTCCTTCGACCGATCACGGCGAGCTCGCACTGGGCCAGAACCTCACCGTGGCATACATGCCGTGGGAAGGCTTCAACTACGAGGACGGTATCGTCGTGTCCGAGCGCCTGGTGGCCGAGGACCTGCTGACGACCATCAATATCACCCGTCACGAGATCGACGCCCGCGACACCAAGCTCGGCCCCGAGGAGATCACCCGCGAGATCCCGAACCTCTCCGAGGACATGCTTGCCAACCTCGACGAGGACGGCATCATCCGCATCGGCGCTGAGGTCGGCCCTGGCGACATCCTGGTCGGCAAGGTTACCCCCAAGGGCGAGAGCGCTCTGACCGCCGAGGAGCGCCTGCTGCGCGCCATCTTCGGTGCCAAGGCCCACGACGTCCGCGACACCTCCCTTAAGATGCCTCACGGCGCTTACGGTCGCGTCATCGACGTCGTCCGCTTTAGCCGCGAGAACGGCGACGACCTGGCCCCCGGCGTCAACGAGCAGGTGCGCGTCTACGTCGCCCAGCGTCGTAAGATCCAGCAGGGCGATAAGATCGCCGGCCGCCACGGCAACAAGGGTGTTATTTGTAACGTTCTGCCGGTCGAGGACATGCCCTACATGGCTGACGGTACCCCGATCGACGTTATCCTCAACCCGCTGGGCGTTCCTTCGCGTATGAACGTCGGCCAGCTGCTCGAGTGCCACCTTGGCTGGGCTGCTGCGTGTGGTTGGGATACCGAGCAGGCCGACTCCGACAAGTACGTCCCCGGTCCGTTCTTCACCGCCACGCCCGTCTTCGACGGCGCCAAGGAGGACGAGATCGCCGAGGTCATCCGTCGTGCCAACAAGAACATGCTCAACAAGGCCACCGCTGCCTTTGGCGATCACATGCGCCCCGAGTTCGTCACCCAGCTTGACGAGCGCGGCAAGACCCGTCTGTTCGACGGCCGCACCGGCGAGGAGTTCCGCGAGCCCATTACCGTGGGTACGTCCTACATCCTCAAGCTCGGCCACATGGTCGATGACAAGATCCACGCCCGTTCGACCGGCCCTTACAGCCTGGTTACCCAGCAGCCTCTGGGCGGCAAGGCCCAGTTCGGCGGCCAGCGCTTCGGCGAGATGGAAGTTTGGGCACTGTACGCATACGGTGCGTCCAACGTCCTGCAGGAGATTCTGACCGTCAAGTCCGACGATACCGTGGGCCGCGTCAAGACCTACGAGTCCATCGTCAAGGGCGAGAACGTTCCTGTCCCGGGTATCCCCGAGTCCTTCAAGGTTCTCGTCAAGGAGATCCGCTCCCTCGCGCTGGACATCGAGCCCATGCACGATGCCGACGAGGACGCCTCCGCCCCTGTGACCGCCGAGGAGACCTCTGCTCTCGACGACCTGGCTGCGCTCGCCGGCGTTGACACCGACGTCGAGGCCGAGGATGCCGAGACCGCCAAGGCACCCGAGGCTGTCGCCGCCACGACCACTGATAAGGAGTAGTTGACTGTGGCAGATTTCGAAGCTACTGATTTTGACTCGGTAAAGATCTCCCTTGCCTCCGCCGACCAGATCCGTTCCTGGTCGCACGGTGAGGTCAAGAAGCCGGAGACCATCAATTACCGTACCCTCAAGCCCGAGAAGGACGGCCTGTTCTGCGAGAAGATCTTCGGTCCCGCCAAGGACT
>CAUBMI010000061.1 GCA_958436995.1 uncultured Collinsella sp. | reverse complement strand
CCGACCATTGCGTATTGCTGGTGATGTCTTCCGGATTGGGCTCTTGCGCTGCGGCTCGCAGGGCTTCCCAGGCAATCGTTTCGTCTTGGGCACCGACATGGGCGTCGAGGACATCGGCGATGGCGATGGCGCGTTCCTTGCCATGGCCCAGCTCGCCGTTCTTTTGGTTGGGGAGCACTTCGTCGCCATAGCAGGCGTAGAAGTTCGTAACCTGGCGTACAGGAGTCGCTTTGAAAGCGCGGTCCGGATCGCGCGGGTCCCACTCTACTACGCGCGCGTCACCGGCGGCGTCGTTGATAAAGAAGTGGTAATCGCGTCCTGCCATGGCGTGCATGTCGTAGGCGGAAAGCAGGTCGACAGCTTCTTGCGTGGTGGCGGCACGGTCGAGCACCAGACGGATGGCGAGCGAGGTATTGATGACGGGGCGCTGCGTGTCCTGGTCACAGGGCTTGGAATCCAGGGTGAGTACGGCAACGGACACGCCGCATTCGTTAACACCGTCGAGCTGGGCAAACGGGCCCATGAGTGCGGCGACGCGTCCGGCGACGGAGTCAAGCGGAGTGTTATCGCCCAGGTTATTGAGGGCCGCAAAGCCGATGGAGGCATAGCCGTCACGCGGGTGATTGCGCACCAGCAGCGCCGAGGTGTCGTCCTTAAAGTCGTAATTGCGACCGGTGCGCACGCGGCCTTCGGCATCTACGGCGACAAAAGCGCTGCAGGCAAACTGGGGTGCCTGGACATGTGTCGGCACACCGGGCAGCACCTGCGCCACCACGGCATCGATGTAGGCCTGGTCGTCGCGCACGCCAGCAGCGATGATGCGATCAAGATCGTAGTCGTAGGCGATGTCGATTGCGTACAGGTCATAGCCATCCGCATAGTCGGTCAAGCGTTTGAGCGACGCGGCGGACTTGATTTGCTTGTGATAAACGATACCGGTGACAGCGGCAAGGCCGACGGCGGCTCCCGCGACACCGTAGGCGATGGCAATGTTACGTGGCTTCATGACGACTCCTCTCGTCCTGTTAGCGTAATTGTCGCAAAAGGAGTGCGGGCATGATGACTCAACTTGGTGAGCGGCGCGGAATTAAGCACGGAATGAAGAGTGCGGCGCTGGCGCGGCGGGGTATGCTGGAAGGGACCATCAACCCAGCGAAAGGGGAGAGCATGACGGATCAGGAAACGCCCGAGCGCACGCACGTGACGGCCGACGATATCGAGGCCGCCAACGACCTTATCGACTTTATCGAGGCATGCCCCAGCATGTTCCATACGGCGGCGACCATTATGGCCGAGCTCGACGAGGCAGGCTTTACCTATCTGCCCGAGAACGCGGCATGGGATATCGAACCGGGCGGTCGTTACTACACGCAGCGCAATACTTCGAGCGTTATCGCCTTTAAGGTGGGCGAGGACTTGGCTGCGACGTGGGGCGAGGACGGCGTTGCCGGTGACTATCATTTTCAGCTCACGGCGTCGCACAGCGATTCGCCGACGTTTAAGGTCAAGGCCGTGCCCGAGCTCGATGGCGCAGGCGAGACGTTGCGCCTGAACACCGAGGCTTACGGCGGCATGATCGACTACACCTGGTTCGATCGCCCGCTGGCGCTCGCGGGCCGCGTGCTGGTGCGCGAGGGTGACCGCATTGAGAGCCGCCTGCTTGCCACCGAGCGCGAAGTCGCCATCATCCCGAGCCTTGCCATCCACATGAACCGCGGCGTTAACGAGGGCTTTGCTCCCAACCGAGCCGTCGACCTGTGCCCGCTCATCAGCGCCGGCGAGCTTAAGCAGGGTGACTTCGATGCCCTGATCGCCGAAGAGCTGGACGTTGAGCCCGAGCAGATTCTGGGCCGCGATCTGTTCCTGGTCAATCGTCAGGATGCGCGCATTTGGGGCTGGGCCGACGAGTTTATCTCGACGCCCAAGCTCGACGACCTGGCCTGCGCCTACACCTCGCTGCAGGCATTTTTGGGTGCCGAGAATGCGCACGACGTTTCGGTCTTCTGCTGCTTCGATAACGAGGAGGTTGGCTCCGAGACCAAGCAGGGCGCCATGTCGACGTTCTTGGCCGACGCGCTGCGCCGCATCAACGGGTCGCTGGGCTTCGATGGCGAGTCGTACCACCGCGCACTTGCCGCTTCGATGCTCGTGAGCTGCGACAACGCGCATGCCGTGCACCCCAACCACGCCGAGAAGTGCGATGCCCGCAACCGGGTTGTGCTTAACGGCGGCATCGTCATCAAGGAAGCCGCCAACCAGCACTACTGCACCGATGCTTTTAGCCGCGCGGTGTTCCAGGCTATCTGCGATGACGCCGACGTGCCCACGCAGGCCTTCGCCAACAAGAGCGATATGGCCGGCGGCTCCACGCTCGGCAATCTGTCCAATATGCAGGCGAGCATGCATGCCGTGGACGTGGGCCTGCCGCAGCTGGCCATGCACTCGAGCTACGAGACCGGCGGCGTGCGCGACGTGATGTACGCCATCCGCGCCCTTACCGCCTTCTACGAGCGTGACCTGACCATCAACGGAGCCGAAAGCGTGGAGCTCTAAAACCTGCCAAAAAGGGATGTTAATTTCGGCAGGTTTTATCTGGGCAAATGCCGCAATGCCAACAGCTGGACGGAATTGTTAAGACACCGCTGGTCGAGCAAACGTCAGCGAGCGACGTCCAGAGCGAACGAGTTGGCATGAAAAAAGGCGAGGCATTGACCTTCTGGTCATGCCTCGCCTTTTGAATGACAAATTGTCGTTCTGGACGTTGCGCAGCGTCGGCCGGTCCGCCGTTCGTAAGAACGGCGGAACCTAAAGGTGCAGTGTGCCTCGGCGGCTTTTTGTGTACAGAGTACGGCTGATGCTTGTAAATGCTATACATGCTTTACGTATCTACCATAGAGTTTTATGATAGTTTTGAAGTATTAAGGAGGGGTCATGACCACAACAGCCGCTCAGATCAACGTACGTCTCGATGCCGATCTTAAAAGGAGTGGGGACGCCGCTCTCTCCAAGGCCGGTATGACGCCGAGCCAAGCGGTGCGAGCGCTCTGGCAGCTTGCAGCGTCGCTGGCCGATCGCCCCGGTGCGCTCGAGGATATCCTGCTGCCCAGTCGTGCCCGGGCGGAACAGCGCGAGCGCGAAAAGGCTGTCAAACGTAAGCTCGAGCTTATGGATCAGGGGTCGAAGCTGTTCGCTGCCGCTTGCTGTGAATCGGGAATCGATATGGTCAAGGCTCAGCCATCGGACGACGAAGAGCTCAAACGGAATGCCTATGCGGATCGCTATGGCGAGGAGATGAGCTGGCTCTATGAGTGAGACTCCAAAGCGCATCTTGGTTGACACCAACGTGTGGCTCGATTACTTCATTCCCTCACGACGTGGTCGTTCGGTGGCGATTGAGTTTTTACGCGATGCATGCACGGCGCAGGTTGATTTGCTGTATGCGGCGACATCGTCCAAAGACCTGTTTTATTTGATTTCAAGCGAACATAAGGCATGGTATCGGCGCGAGCATGGTTCGCTTTCCCAAGATGCCGCTGCGGCAGCGACATCGCTTGCATGGGATTGTCTTAGCGTGCTGTCGCAGCTTGCCACGCCAGTGCCCTGTGACCTGAGCGACATCTGGATGTCGAGCAGGCAGCGTGAGCTCCATAGCGATTACGAAGACGATTTAATCATTGCGGCAGCGATACGCGCTCAAGCAGATCTACTGGTCACCAACGATGTCAAACTCTGTTCACACGCACCCGTCGCAGCAATGAGTGTAGAAGACGCAAAAAATTATTTAGCAACGCTCTAGCAATTTGAAGACCCTGCAGGTTGAGCAAACGTCAGCGAGAGCCCGCCAGAGTGAGCAAGGTGACGTGAAAGAGGAGGGCATAGGCATTTTGGCCATGCCCGACGATTGAACGTCAGATTGCCGCTCTGGCGGGCTCGCAGCGTCGAGGGGTTCCGGCGTTTGGCAAAACGCCGGAACAATTAGTGTTCGATCCAGCAGCGCAGGGTCTCGCCGGCCTGCAGGTGACGCAGATTCTCCGCGGCGATGTCGACCACGTTGTTGAGCGTGGCGGCCAAGTGGAACCAGCCGGAGATGTGCGGCGTGATGAGCATGTTGGGCGCATCCCACAACGGGCTTGTCTCAGGCAGCGGCTCGGGGTCGGTGACGTCGACCGCGGCGCCGGCGAGATGTCCTGATTCCAGGGCGGCAACTAGGTCGTCGGCAACCACAAGATCGCCGCGGCCGCCGTTGGCAAAGAAGGCGCCCGGTTTCATCGCGGCGAAGAACTCGGCGTTCGCCAGACCGCGGGTCTCGGGCGTGCTGGGCATAAAGGATGCGACGATGTCAGCCTCGGCCAGGCGCTCGGGCAGGGCGTCCATGCCGTCCATGTCCTCAAACACAATGGGGTAGACGAGTGGATGGCGCTTGATGCCGCGGACGTGTGCACCCATGCTGCGGCAGAGCGTGGCAAAGTGGCCGCCGATATCGCCCGCGCCCAGCAC
This sequence comes from uncultured Collinsella sp., assembly GCA_958436995.1. Taxonomy (GTDB): domain Bacteria; phylum Actinomycetota; class Coriobacteriia; order Coriobacteriales; family Coriobacteriaceae; genus Collinsella. The sequence goes on along the minus strand of CAUBMI010000061.1, from coordinate 7,655 downwards.
CAGCACGTTGGCATTTTTGAGCGAGGTGACCGGCCCCAAATCCTCCCAGCGATGCTCGCGCTGCAAGTCGTGATAGCCAGGCAGGCGCTTCATCATGGAAAGGACCATGGCAAACATGTGCTCGCTCACGGCCTGGCCGTAGGCGCCCACCGAGCAGGAAAGCTTGGTATCAGCCGGTACCGTGCCGGCGGCGACGTAATCGTCATAGCCTGCGGTCTGTAGTTGCAGCAGCTGGAGGTGCTCGCACGCGGAAAGCAGGGCAGGGTCTATGTTGCCCAAAATCACGTCGGCGTTGGCGACTTGTTCGCGCGTGGCGGCGTCGGCGCTCGTGTAGATAAAGTCCTCGCCCGGAGCGCTCGATTCAAGAATTGCGCGATGACGGTCGTTGACGGGCAACAAAACCAGGATGTTCACAAGCAGTCCTCTCCGCTCGACCTGCCAAAAAGAAACAGGTTTTTTTTGGCAGGTTTTATCAGGCAAAACGTTCAAACAAAAACGCCGGATGCAAGACGAGCGTGCCCGTCAGCATCCGGCGCATCCGCGGCTACCAGCTCAGCAGCTCGTAGCCGTCCTCGGTCACCACGAGCTGTACCTCGCACTGGGCCGAATCGCTGCCGTCCTTGGTGCGCACGCACCAGCCGTCACCCTTGCTGATCTTGATGTCGGGCGCTCCGGCGTTGACCATGGGCTCGATGGTAAAGACCATGCCCGGGGCCATGATGGTGTCCACATCGGGCGCCTCGGTGGTAAAGCCCACAAACGGGTCCTCGTGGAACTCCTTACCGATGCCGTGTCCGCCGTACTCGCGCACCACGCTAAAACCGGCGTCCTCGACCGTCTTTTGCACGGCCTCGGCCATCACGGACAGCGGCAGCCATGGCTTGACGGCGGCTAGACCCGCTTCCACGCTGGCGCGAGTGACGTCGACCAGACGCTGGCGCTCGGCAGAGACCTTGCCGATGCAGAACATGCGGCTCGAATCGCTAAAGTAGCCGTCCAAGATCGTGGAACAATCGACGTTGATGATGTCGCCCTCGTGCAGCACGTCCGTATCGCAGGGGATGCCGTGACAGACCACGTCGTTGATCGAGGTGCACACGCTCTTGGGGTAGCCCTCATAGTTGAGGTCAGCCGGCGTGCCACCGTGTTCGATGGTGTAGTCGTAGATCATCTGGTCGATCTGGTTGGTGGTCATGCCCGCGGCGATGTGCTCGCCTACGTAGTCGAGCACGCCCACGTTGATGGCGGCCGAGCGCTTGATGCCCTCGATGTCGGCGGGTGTCTTGTAGAGCGTGCGGGGCAGAACCTCCCAGCCCTCTTCCCACAAGCGCTCGAGGCGCTCATCAAAGGCGCTATGGCATTTCTTGTATTTCTTGCCGCTGCCGCACCAGCAAGCGTCGTTGCGGCCGGGCACGGGTCCATTGTCAAACATGGCTAACTTCCTTTCATTCGCAGCTAGTATAGCCCACTCACAGGGCAGCTGCGCGCTAGTAGCTCACCTGGCAGGGAATGCCGAGGGCTTGGACGCGCGCGGCAATGGCGTCGAGCACCTCGGGCGCCGCTTTAGCAAGGCCGGCGACCGGTGTCTCGCGCGCCACCGTGTAGATGGTCGCTTCTTGCGGGCGAATGCGCTCAAGCGCCACGAGCCAGGGGGCAACGTACTCCTCGCCGGTGTTGTCGATGGGCTTGCCCTGATACTCACCGGTCAAAAAGATCGTCTGGATAATAACGTGACCGTCAAAGCTTTCGAACGTCTCAATCTGGTGCTCGACGTCGTAGGGGCCAACAGGCTGGTCGAGCAGCTGGATAAACGCCGGGTCGACGGTATCGAGCTTAAGAATGTTGTCGTCGACCATCATGAGCGCGTCGTGCACCTCGGGGCGGTCGGCGCGTGTGCCGTTGGAGAGCACGGCGATCTTGGAGTTTGGGGCAAGCTCGTCGCGCAGCGCGACGGCGCCGGCGATGGCCTGCGGAAACTCCGGCGCGGCGGTGGGCTCGCCGTTGCCTGCGAAGGTGATCACATCGGGGAGCTCGCCCTCGGCTGCCATCTCGCGCAGCTTTGCCTCGAGCGCGTCGAGTACCACGGCAGCTGTGTTATACGGCTCGTGGCAGGGGCGCTCGGCGTTGAGGCCGTTCTCGCAGTAGATGCAGTCGAACGTGCAGATTTTGCCGCTGGCCGGCATCATGTTGACGCCGAGCGAGAGACCAAGGCGACGGCTGCGAACGGGCCCAAAGATGGGGCTGGCATTCAAAAACGTAGACATAGACATATGCTCCTCAAGACAATTGTGCCTAAGCATAGCATCGGTGCCAAAGTCTGATTCGGGCTTGTGCTTTTCAGATTTCGTTTTTTCACGCTGCCCTCGATGTCCGCGCTATGAGAGGTTTCCGGTTGGGTACAGTTAATGCGTTAACAAGGTGCAAGACGATGGGGCACAACATGGATTTTACGGTCGAGAATGCGGGCACCACGATTGCCTGTCGCGAGTTTGCCGAGCCGGGCGTGCCGTCGGATGCGCCTGCCTTGGTGTGCGTGCACGGCGCTTGCGTCGACGGCACATTTTTTGACGGGATCGCCCGCGAGCTCGCCTGCGGCTATCGCGTAATTGCCTACGACCGCCGCGGTTGCGGCGAGAGCGGCGATGCCGCGGACGGGCGCTACGACCTCGCCGCCCAGGCCGCCGACCTGCAGGCCGTTATCGAGCATGTCGGCGCCCCGGCAAATGTCCTCGCGCACAGCGCCGGTACGCTGGTGACCCTGGAGCTTCTCCGTACAAACCCGGCCATTGTCTCGCGCGCGATGCTGCACGAACCCGCCGTGACAAACGAGGGCGCTGGCCTGGGCACGGCCCCGGTTTTGCTCGAGATGATTGCTGCGGGAAAGGTCTCGAGGGCATTAAGAGCCTTCCTGAGTGCCATCGGTGATTCGGATCCTCAAGCTCCCAAGACAACCGAGGCGGAAGCCAAGCATGCCCTGCGCAACGGCCGCAGCTTTATGGCAAACGAATACGGGATCATTATGACCTGCGTTCCCGATTGGGATCGCGTCCGCGCATCGAAAACGGTGGCCGCCGTGTTTTTGGGCGAGCTCTCGATTGGCACGCCCCGCGAGGCGGGCACGAGGACAGCAGCTGAGCTCTTGGACTGTCCGCTCGCAGTAGTTCCCGGCGCGCATAACGGGCTGCGCGATCGTCCGGCAGCGGCTGCCCAGGCCGTCCGTGGCGTCCTAGGGCTCTAGCGGCCGAATCATCAAACGGGCTTCTTTCGTAGACGTTTCGGCTGTGTTAACAAAGGTGCTCAAAATCCAACGTCTGCGGCTTCAACCCTACCGTCCGCCAACTCATGAAAAAGAAACGGTATTCACGTGTGTACCTGCATCGACAAGGTGCTACCCTTGTAACATTTGGCACCCACTGCTACCAAGCAAAACTACTGAAAGGGCCCCCTATGCTCAATAATCACGAGGCCAATCTAACCGACGAGGAGGCTGCCGCCGAGGTCGCCCGTGTCGCGAAGACCTACCCCGTGGTGCGTTTGCTGTCTTTCGATCAGATTAAGGGCGATCCTAACTGCTTGCTCGCCGGCGAACGGTGTCCCTGTCTGCGCCAGTCAAGTCTTGAAGCCTTGGCGGCGGGTTCCGATGAGGTGTCGGAACGGCTGCTCAACGATGGCGTTGAGTACCGCGCTCGCCTGCGCTCTTTGATGGTTGAGGGCGAGCCTCACGTTCTGCTGATGGTGCGTCCGATTGATGAGCGGGAGGCCGCAGAAGAGGACCTTGTCTACACCGACGTGCTGACGAGCGTGCGCAATCGCCGATATTACGAGGAAAAGCTTCGTAGCGCCCGTATGCAGGCCGGCGTGGCCATGATCGACCTTGATGATTTTAGGGCCTTCAACGATACGTATGGCCGCCATGCCGGCGACCTTGCGCTTGGTGCCGTGGCGACGGCCATACGCAGCGGTGTTCGTTCGACTGACGAGCTTGTGCGTTTTGGCTGCGATAAGTTTGTGGCCGTCATGCCCAATATTCCCTCTGATGACTTTGCCCGTCGCCTGCGTCAAGTATCCGATGCCGTTCATTCCACGATTATTCCGGGGCATGAGCGCGTTAGCTTGACGGCATGCGTTGGTGGCGTTCGCATTAATGGCGAAACGGTCGATGAGGGTGTTAGCCAGGCTGTCCAATTATTGAGCCGCGCTAAGGCAAAAGCCGGTACAGTCGTGACCGATGCCGAATCCATCGAGGCCTTCCAAAGCGAAAAGCCTACGGTGCTTATTGTCGATGACTCCGAGATGAACCGAGCCATTCTCAACGAGATGCTCAAGGACGAGTATTGCATCCTCGAGGCCGATAACGGTCGCGCGGCGCTCGACATGGTCGACCGCTATGGCGATGAGTTGTCGCTCGTGCTGCTGGACATTGTCATGCCGGGCATGAACGGCTTTGAGGTGCTAGGCGATGTGTCGCGTCGATCGAATATTGACAATTTGCCCGTCATCATGATCTCGAGCGAAGATTCCGACGAAGTGGTGCTGCGCGCGTATGAGCTGGGTGCCTCGGACTATGTCAACCGCCCGTTTGACTCCCGTGTCGTGCGCCGCCGTGTAAGCAACACCATCCGCCTGTACGCGAAACAGCGTCGTCTAACGAGCCTGCTGTCCCAACAGTACAACGAGCGCGTCAAGAACAGCCGCATGCTCATTGACATCATGGCCGGTGTCATGGAGCTCCGCAATGGCGAGAGCGGCAGGCACGTTACGAACATCGAGAAGCTGACCGAGCTGTTGCTTGGTTGCCTGGTCCAGCGTAGCGATATCATCTCTCTCGACAACGAGGAGCGCTCGACGATTGCCCTCGCTTCGGCGCTGCACGATATCGGCAAGATGTCGATTGACGATGCGATTCTCAACAAGCCCGGGCGCCTCACGTCCGAGGAATTCGAGATTATGAAGACGCATACCACGATCGGTGCCGACATGCTGCTCGAACTGGGCCGCCATCACGCCGGCAATGCGCTTATGGAATATGCGTACCAGATTGCGCGCTGGCACCACGAGCGTTGGGACGGCAAGGGTTATCCCGACGGCCTTAAGGGCGACGATATCCCCATCGCCGCGCAGGTGGTTTCGGTGGCCGACGTGTACGATGCGCTGACGAGCGTGCGCGTGTACAAGGATGCCATCCCGCACGAGGAAGCGATCCAGATGATCTTGGACGGTACGTGCGGTACCTTTAACCCGCTGCTGCTCGACTGCCTGCTCGAGGTGCAAGACCGTATTGCCGAAACATTGGCGCGCCCTGCCGAGGTCGTTGCGCTTCCTACGATTTAGTTTGACCAAAGGAGTTTGAATCCATGATTTCCATGCGTGAAGCGTATGAGAAGATCGGCGCCAATTATGATGACGCTTGCACTCGGCTGATGGGCGAGGAGATGCTTGCCCGTTTTGCCCTCAAGTTTTTGGATGACGAGAGCATGGACAAGCTGGAGGCCGCCATGGCGGCAGGAGACGCCGAAGGTGCGTTTATGGCAGCGCACACGCTCAAGGGCGTGAGCCAGAACCTGGGATTCGATAATCTGTACGAGCCGGCGGTCGTGGTGACCGAGGCGCTGCGCGGCGCCGATGCCGTTGACGGCGCTCGCGCGGGAATGCATGCGTTGCAGCAGCAATATGCGGCTACGATGTCGGCCCTGCGCGAGGCGGCCGAGTAAGAGGCTGTGAGCCTTGATTGACTATGAGAGTGGATAATCTCCCGTTTTAGGCCCGGTGGCGGCCTCAAAGTGGGAGATTATCCACTCTCGTTCGATACGTGTCCAAAAATCCACGCTCACCCCTTCTGATTAGTGAATGGCCTATGCGCACTGGTGGGGCTTTCCGCATGCAATCCATATCGTTGTTCGATAAACTGTTCGAATAACGATAGAGTCGATGAGGGTGAGTGTATGTCCAACAGCGTTCAGCGTATGGCCAAGGCGGGCGAAAATATCAGGAAGCTTGGTTTTTGCATGGCAGCCGTTTTTGCAGGGATGCTCGTCGCTTTTGCCGCGTTGGTTGTTTACGTGATCTGGTATGCGGTTGCAAACGTTGCTTCTGTCGATTCTTTCGGTGTCGTGACGCTTCTCGATGGCGGGTGCATCGTTATCCCAAGCGGACTGTGCCTGGCGCTCGTCGTGGGTATTTCGCTTGTCGTTTTGTGCGGGATCAGCCGTAATATCTCTCGGGGCGTCTCGCCCTTTACCAAGACGCATGTGCGGCTTATCCGTGTTCTCGCGCTTGCCTTTGCTGTTAACGCCGCGGTTTCGCTTGTTGGTGCCTATGGATCGGTTAGTCTCACCATTGGCGGACTGGAGCTTTACATCGTGCCTCATTCCTTCGTTATTGAGATTTGCCAAGGCGCTACCTTTGATGCGGGGTCGTTTATCGGCGCAGTTGTCTGTTTGTTTATCTCGGCGATCTGGAGTTATGCCTCGCTGCTCCAAGAGCAGTCTGACGAGCTTGTGTAGGAGGAAACATGAGCTATCTCATCATCGAGCTTGAGACGCAGCTGCTTAAGACCGGAAAGACCAGCGCTGATCTGATTCGGGCGACGGGGCATACTCCGGCTAATATTTCAAAGCTTAGAAACGGAAAGATAAAAGCTATTCGCCTAAAGACGCTTCTCGATATCTGTGATGAGCTTGATTGTCAACCGGGAGATATTATTCAGCGCGTGAGCGAGAAAGAGCTTGAGGAGCTTATTGTCGAGCGTGCAAAAAACGTTGTGAGGCAGATGCGGGATGGCGGAGGCAACGAGGCGTCGCTTCCGACATCAGTCTTCGCTGTCGATTTGAGCGACGAGTAGCTTAAGGCGAACAACTAAAACGAAATATCAGTGTGAAGGGACCCGTATCTAACACGGGTTCTTTCTTTTAGATTATCTTGACAAATATGTGTTATCGAAAAACAATAACAACTATGGAAAACGATAAAGGACGGAAGGAACGATATGAGCTGTTTTGCTATCAAGCGGAACAGGAGGACAATGAACGCATCAGCGATAAAGCTATCAAAAGTTTCAAAACGCTACGGGAAACGGCACGTTTTGCATGACGTTTCCTTCGAGGTGCATCAGTCTGAGCTCTGTGCCCTTGTCGGTGCAAACGGGGCGGGTAAAAGCACGCTTATTAAAATAGTGCTGGGCCTCTGTGAGCCATCGTCGGGAAGCGTGGAACTCTTCGGAGGCAAATCAAAAAAAGAGCTTAGCCTGATGCGGACGCGTGTCGGCTATGTACCAGATTCCAGTGGAGCATACCAATCTCTCAGTGCGGTTGAGAATCTTCAAATCCGATGTGCGGAATGGGGGCTTGATGAGAAGCGTGAGATTCCTCGCGTTTTGAGCCTAGTCGGGCTGGATGCCGATGAGAAAAAGAGCGTGAGCAGTTTTTCTCTGGGAATGAAACGGCGGCTGGATATAGCTACAGCTTTGTTGGGTGACACTGATCTGCTTATTTTTGATGAGCCAGCAAACGGGTTGGACCCGCTGGGCATCGAGAGTATATGGGCCCTTATCGGTCGATTGAATCGAGAGCGGGGTAAGACCATGCTCATCTCTAGTCATGATTTGGATGAGCTGGCATCGGTTGCAACAAGCTGCCTGTTTCTTCATGACGGCGAAC
>CAUBMI010000060.1 GCA_958436995.1 uncultured Collinsella sp. | reverse complement strand
TGGATGACAGTGTGATTTTATGCCTTCGGGGTTCGAATCCCGGCGTATGGGTAGCAAAAAGCCCGTCACCGAATTGGTAACGGGCTTCTCAGATTCTGTGGTGCCCCCAGCGGGATGTCCGCGTGCGGCTGGCGCCGCCCGCTTTCGCTGCGTCGCTCCGCTCCTTGCGTGCTGCGCTGGAAAACGCTTACGCGTTTCCTCAGCTCCGCACCCTGTCGGGTTCGAATCCCGGCGTTGGAGAAGAAAAAAGCCCGTCACCACAAGGGTAACGGGCTTTGCATTTCAAATGGTGCCCCCAGCGGGATTCGAACCCGCGATATCCACCTTGAAAGGGTGGCGTCCTTGGCCGCTAGACGATGGGGACAGCGGGAAAGAGTATAGCAGACTTTTTTGCCGGCGCGTATATCGTTGGCAAACTGGAAAACCACCACAAAGGTGCCTGTCCCCTTTGTGGTGGTGGGGCGTTAGGGGAGGAGCTTCATGGCGGCGTCGTGAGCGGTGCGCTCGTAGGTGTCGTCGAGGGGCTTGAGCGGCAGCAGGGCTGTGGCCTGCGCATCGCCGCGGCGCTCGAGGGCGTGGGTGATGAGCCAGTCGGCGAGCTCGGGGTTCTTGGGGAGCGCCGGCCCGTGCAGGTACGTGCCGATGACACCCTTGTAGATGATGCCCTCAAAGCCATCGTCGCCGTTGTTGCCGGTGCCTGTGACGACAGACGTTCCGAGCGGCGTGGCCTCTGCATCGAGCAAGGTGCGGCCGCCGTGGTTCTCGAATCCCACAAAGGGCTCGGGTGACAGGTCGGTCTTGACGGCGACGTTGCCGATCAGGCGGTCGGAGCCGCGTACGGTTTCGGCGGCAATGACGCCCAGGCCCTCGATGCGATCTTCGCCCATATAGTACGAACGGCCGAGCAGCTGATAGCCGCCACAGATAGCAAGCAGTGTGCCGCCGTCCTCAACATAGGCCGCGACCTTGTCTTTTTGAGCGAGCAGTTCGTGTGCCACGGCCAGCTGGTCGCGATCGGAGCCGCCGCCCATCATAACGATGTCGGCGTCGGTCAGGTCGAGCGTCTCGCCCATGTGGACTTCGTCCACACGCACGGGAATGCCGCGCCAGGCGCAGCGGCGTTCGAGCGCGATAACGTTGCCGCCGTCGGCGTAGAGGTTGAGCGCATCGGGATACAGGTAGACGATGCGCAGGGGGCGCGAAAGCTCGACCGGCGCAATATCGGTGGGGACAGCGCTACCATCGGCGCGCGTTACGGCGTGGGAGACAATCGAGCTTGCATCGTCGTCTTTAAGCCCGTCGAGCTCCTTGACTAACGGCGGGAAGGCCGTGTAGTTGGCGACGGCGTAGAAGGTGTCATCGGCGGCCTCGTCTGCCACGGCGCCGATCGCCTGCGCGACGTCCGAGATAATCGCGGCATCGATGCCGGCGTACTTGAGGCGTACCTGCATGTCGTGCGCACGCGTGCCTCCGGCAAAGGCGACAAGACCCGGCGTGTCGGCGATGCGCTCGAAGTCGACATCGTAGATCCACGAGACATCGTGGCCGTCGGCATCGTTATCGTTTAGGAAGAAGGTGCAGAGCCTGCCACCTGCCGTTTTAATGGACTGAATCTGACGATCGAAGCCCACGGGATTCTTGGCCAGGTTTGCCTCGACGGTGCGGCCGGCAATATCCCAGCGGCCCATGCGTCCGCCGGCGGGCACGTAGGCATTAAGCGTGGGCTGCAGGTGCGCCGCGTCCACGCCCAGCTCGTGCGCCGCAAAGAAGGCGGCGGCGACGTTATAGACCATGTACAGGCCGTTGTAGCGCGTGGCGATGTGCACGGCGGGCGCGTTGGCCTCGGGTCCAAAGGCCAGGTCAAAGCCGTAGCCGTCGCAGCCGAGCTCAACGCCCGTCACGCGGCGGAGCAGCGCGGGGCGACCCCAGCCGCACGAGGGGCAATGGTAGGCGCCGAGCTGGCCGTATTGCACGTAGTCATACTCCAGCGGCGCGTTGCACTGCGAGCAAAAACGCGAGTCGCTAATGCGATCGGACTCGGTGTTGGTGGCGCCGTCGATGCCAAAGGCGATGCTCGTGTTGGGAACGCGTGCGGCGATCGCGGCACACAGCGGGTCGTCTGCGTTGTAGATGAGCGTTGTTGCCGGAGAGAGCTCCAACGCATGGGCAATGACGTCTTGGGTATGGTCGATCTCCCCATAGCGATCCAGCTGGTCGCGGAACAGGTTGAGCAGCACAAAGTACGTCGGTTTGAGCTTGGGCAGAACGCGTACGGTGTAGAGCTCGTCGCACTCAAAAACGCCCACGCGCTTGCCGCCGCCGGCTCGCTTGAGGTCGCTGCGCGCTTCGAGCAGTGCGCCCACCACGCCCGGCTCCATGTTGTTGCCGGCGCGGTTGCATACCACGGTGGCGCCGCTGGCGGCAACGGCGTCGGCGATGAGGTTGGAGGTGGTGGTCTTGCCGTTGGTGCCGGTGATCACTACGCTGCGGTCGACCAGGCCCGCGAGGTCGCTCAGCAGATAGGGGTTGATCTTCATGGCGATGCGGCCGGGGAGTACGCCGCCCTGGCGCTTAAGGACAGAGCGCAGCCCCCAGCGAGCGATATCACTCGAGGTGCAGGCAAGAGATGAGCGGAGGTTCATGAAACCGTTCCTAACGTAAACGACATGGTCGGGTCGAGTGCGTCACTAGAATCCGTAGCGGCGCGCAAATTCCTGGGCGAGCTGCGATACATCTTCGCAGGCGTTGGCCCAGGGGGCAAAGTCGGGGGTGTCCGAGATAATGCCGTCGGCCTCCCAAACTGCCTGGTGCGAAAGGTCCCAGGGGTCGCGCGGCTCGGGTCGGCAGGGAAGATACGGCGTCTGGTACATGGGGTTCAGCAAGAAGAACGCGCCACCCTCGCAACGGTTAGCGAACTCACGCAGCGCGCGCGTCGCCGGGCGCATCTTGTTTGTTTTGAACAGCAGAATTGTGCGGGCGAGCAGGTACCAAGGAGAGTTTTCGAGTGCGTCTGCCCCCATCTGTTCCTCGAGCTGATGCGCCAGGGCAAAAAAGCCGTCTTGGTCTTCCAAGCGGGCGAGGGCAAGCAGCACGGTGCCGGCGGCCCGGGTGGGATAGCCCTCCGCCTTAAGGACACGGCGAGAATAGTTGGCGGCGGCGCGGTAACGAGCGCTCGCCATGCACAGCTGCGAGATGGCCTCGAGTATGTGAAGCCACCCGATAAGGGCCGGCTCGCTCACGGTAAGGTCCGCTGCGGTGACACCGTCGGCCAAAACATTATTGGCCCAGTAGTGCGGGGCCTCCATATCAAACCCGGGCACGCTCTGTTGCAGGTAGTCGGCCGTGCTCGTCTCGAGCTTCATCAGGTCGCCCAGGCAGGCGTCGACGGGCGTGTCCGCCAAAATGATGGCGAGCAGCTGGGCATCGAGGACATGCGCATCGATGCGGACGATCTTGAGCAGCTCATCACGCATATCGTCGAACAGGCGGTTGCGCGTCTGCTCAAACTCCTCGTCGCTGCCCATGTCCTCGATGCGATGGAGCTCGTCGAGCAGGTGGCGATGAACACCGGCATAGGACAGCAGCGCCTGAGCATGCTCGGTCTGCGCATACTTTTGGGGATTCGCGCTAATGTCGTTATGGACAAGCTCGCGTGCTGCATCGGTGAGCTCGGGGTGCGACGCCAGATAGGTGCGCTCCAGGTAGGCGGGGATGTAGACGCTCGGATCCATTAGAGGTCTCCTCCCTTAAACGGCAAGCCCTGCTCGGCCGCCCGCAGTATGCGCTCGTCGATCTGGGAGCGCACGATGTCGTTGGTGGCGACCCAGGCGGCAAAGCTGGCGTTGTCGGGCGCGCCCAGGCCCTCCTGCAGTACCGGCGTCGCCTCGGAGAGTGCAAGGACGAGCTCATCGGTGGAGCCTGCACCCACGTTGACGCGGGCATAGACGCCATCGGGAAACTCGGTTTGGAAGTAGAGCGCCTCGGCTGCGTGCGGGCACGAGCGCGCAAGGATGCGCAGGTAGTGTTCGGCGCCCTCGTAATCCAGCTCGCGCCAGGCAGCGCTCATCAGCGCGATGAGCGTCCACGGGTCCAAGTCGCGTTCTGCATCCTTGGGACGACGGCGCAGCGGCGTGTTGGCGAGATAGGGGACGGAGTGGGCAGAGCGAAAGCGCTTGAGCTCCTCAGCGGGGTATTCGAGCTTTGCCATGGCGAGCATTGCGGTGTGGCGGACGCCGGCAGGATCGTTGGGGGCAAAGTCGAGGCTGCGGTTTGCGGCTTCGAGCGACATGCGGTAGCGGCCGCTAATGAGCGCGCGCGATGCCAAGGCGGCAAGCCAGCGCAGGTAGGGACGGCGGGTCAGGTCGCCTGCGGCCTCGCGCTCGTAGGGGTCCTGCGCCGAGGCGATCTTGAGCGCCAGGTCGTGTTCGACTTCATCGCACTTGGATACCAAGTACTGTACGTATTCCTCGTTGGAGTCAGCGGTGAGGGCCGTCAGCATGCGCTGCGCATCCCAGTTGGCCGGATCGAGTGCGGCGGCCTCGCGAAGCATGTTCTCGGCAGCGGCTTCTTCTTGCTCTGCCTGGGCGTCGTCGGGGATAAAGGGGATGCGGTAGTCGACAGCCTCGACCACCTTGGCAATGAGGTGCCCGGCGCGGTCGCGGTCGTGCACGATGAGCGGTGCAGGGTCGCGGGTGAATTGTTCCATCAGACGCTCTACGGCGGCACCGTCGGTGAGCGGGATATTGTCGCGGCGCAAGGCCTCAAGAACGAGGCGATGGCAATCCTCTTGAATGGGATCGAATGCCATGGGGCCTCCTTTGCTGCGGTTAGGGTTCAAATGTCTCTATATAAGGTTCTAGTTTACCCGCATGTGGCACACCGGGGGTGCCGCACTTGGACTTGCACCTTTGCACCACGAAGACGGATGTCGCACAAATGTCGGCACCTTGGACGACCGAGTGGTATCACGGTGCCGCAAACGGTCGATTTTTGGCGGCGAACGGGGCACATTTTGGAGGAGCACCGTCCTGCCCGGGATATGTAGTCAACCTTGATAAAACGTTTGCCCAGCTTGGGAGTATGAATGCCCCACAAGGGTCTTCAGGGATAGAAAAAACGTTTCATCATTGTCGGCTTTAGGTGAATAACTGACCAACCAGAACGGTAAAATAGTGTTTGTCTGAGCGTTGAGACGTTTAGACATCGCGCATTGTCATCGCCGGCAACGCGCAAAACGGTCCTAACGGAGCCAATCGGGTGCTCCGTTATATACGCAAGTCTAAGAGGGGCTTGTTTAGGAGGCACAGTATGGGACGTTTTACCAATCCTCGCGATCTGTACTTTGGTGAGGGCGCTCGCCACGAGGTGAAGAACCTCAAGGGCAAGAAGGCCATCATCGTTTCTGGCGGCAGCTCTATGCGCCGTGGCGGGTTCCTGCAGGACGTTGAGGCCGACCTCAAAGAGGGCGGCTTCGAGGTCAAGCTGTTCGAGGGCGTCGAGTCCGATCCGTCCATCGAGACGGTCATGAAGGGCGCCGAGGCCATGCGCGAGTTCGAGCCCGACTGGATTATCGCCATCGGCGGCGGCTCGCCCATCGATGCCGCTAAGGCCATGTGGGTCTTCTACGAGTATCCCGAGGAGTCCTTCGATAACATCATCCAGCCGTTCAGCTTCCCCGAGCTGCGTCAGAAGGCTCATTTCTGCGCCATCTCCTCTACCTCCGGCACCGCTACCGAGGTCACCGCGTTCTCCGTCATCACCGACTACGCCAAGGGCATCAAGTACCCGCTGGCCGACTTCAATATCACCCCTGATGTCGCCATCGTCGACCCCGAGCTCACCTACACCATGCCCGCCAAGCTGTGCGCTCACACCGGCATGGATGCTCTGACCCACTGCATGGAGGCCTACGTTTCCACCTGCGCCTCTATGTTCACCGACGCCAACGCCCTGCACGGCATCCGCGAGATCGTCGAGTGGCTGCCCAAGTCCTATGCTGGCGACCATGAGGCCCGTCAGCACATGCACGAGGCTCAGTGCATCGCCGGTATCGCCTTCTCCTCGGGCCTGCTCGGCATCGTTCACTCCATGGCTCACAAGACCGGTGCTGCCTTCGAGAACGGCCACATCATCCACGGTGCTGCTAACGCCATGTACCTGGGCAAGGTCATCCAGTGGAACTCCAAGGACCCGCGTGCTGCCGAGCGTTACGCTTACGTGGCCAAGGAGATCCTGCACCTTCCCGGCGAGACCAACGAGGAGCTCATCGCTGCGCTCGTCCAGAAGATCCGCGACCTCAACGACCAGCTCAACATTCCGCAGTCCATCAAGGATTACGCGAATGGTGGCGTGAAGGTCGACGCCGAGAACCCGCAGATGGTTTCCGAGGAGGAGTTCCTCGCCAAGCTGCCCGAGATCGCCGCGAACGCCGAGCAGGACGCCTGCACGCCCGAGAACCCGCGTGAGACCAAGGCTGCCGACTTCGAGAAGATTCTCAAGGCCTGCTACTACGACACCGACATCGATTTCTAATCGACTCTTGTTATCGTAACGAGGGGCTCCGCACGTATCTGTACGGAGCCCCTTTCTTTTTTCTTTTAGAGAATGGGATAGTTATGGCTGCAATTTTCAATAGCCCCAGCAAGTACATCCAGGGTCCGGACGAGCTCGCCAAGCTCGGCTCCTATGTCGAGCCGCTCGGCGCTAAGGCCCTCGTCATCGTGACGCCTTCGGGCAAGAAGCGCGTCGGTGCCAAGATCGAGGGCGGTTTTGCCGAGGCTAAGGCCGAGCTGCTGTTTGAGGACTTTAACGGCGAGTGCTCCAAGGGCGAGGTCGATCGCCTGGTTGCGCTTGCTCGCGACAACGGTTGCGACATCATCGTCGGCGTCGGTGGCGGCAAGATCCTCGACACCGCGAAGGCCGTCGCCTATTACCTGGAGTCCCCGGTTATCATTTGCCCCACCATTGCTTCGACCGATGCCCCGTGTTCGGCGCTTTCGGTGCTCTACACCGACGATGGCCAGTTCGATAAATATCTCTTCCTTAAGGCAAACCCCAACATTGTCCTGATGGATACGACGGTTATCGCGGCGAGCCCGGTGCGCCTGACGGTTTCCGGTATGGGCGATGCGCTCGCAACCTACTTTGAGGCCCAGGCGACGCATGATGCCGACGGTGGCACCTGCGCTGGCGGCAAGGGCGGCATGGCCGGTCTGGCGCTCGCCAAGCTTTGCTACGAGACGCTTATGGCCGATGGCGTCAAGGCCAAGGTCGCGCTGGAGAAGGGTGCGCTCACGCCTGCCGTCGAGCATATCATCGAGGCCAATACGCTGCTTTCGGGCATTGGCTTTGAGAGCTCGGGCCTTGCTGCTGCTCATGCCATCCACAATGGCCTGACGATGCTGCCCGAGTGCCACGGCATGTATCACGGCGAGAAGGTCGCCTTTGGCACCATCGTCCAGCTGGTACTCGAGGATGCTCCGACTGAGAAACTCGAGGAAGTCTTGGGCTTCTGCATTGAGCTGGGCCTGCCGGTCACGATGAAGGAGCTTGGCGTTGCCGAGGTTACGCGCGAGCAGGCCATGGTCGTTGCCGAGGCCGCTTGCGCGCCCGAGGACACCATGTGCAACATGCCGTTTGAGGTGACGCCCGAGATGGTCGCAAACGCCATCCTGGGTGCCGACGCGCTGGGCCACTACTATCTCATGGATGAGTAAATCAAGCTAAGGAAGGGGCAAACTAACCTGACCCCATCGCACCAAGTTGGTGCAAAGGGGTCAGGTTACTTTGCACCAATCGTTGTTTGATGAAGGGCGGATTCTCGTATGGCGCTTCCTATGGTTTATGGCGGTCCCGGCCGGTATGTTCAGGGGCCGGGCGAACTTTCGCGTCAGGGCAGGTATTTGTCATGGTTGGGCTGTGCTGCCTATGTCTTGTTTGACCAGGGCACCGAGGATCGGCTGTGCAGGCAGATTGTCGATGGATTTCTGGACGAAGATCTAAGCGAGCCGTTCTTTAAGATTTATGACGGTCCGTGTACGGAAGAGGCCGTTGTCGAAATGGCTCAGGAAGCCCAGGCTGAGTATTGCGACATGGTGGTAGGCATTGGCGGCGGCAAGATGCTCGATATCGCCAAGGCAGTAGCGTTTTATGCCGAGCTGCCGTTGTGCGTATGCCCCACGGCGGCTTCGATGGACGGTCCGTGCAGCGCGATTTCGGTGCTGTATCACGAGGATGGGTCGTTCGACCGCTACCTGATGCTCGAGAAGAATCCAGACCTGGTCGTGGTCGATACCAACGTGGTCGCGGCGGCCCCACTGCGTATGACGGTCGCTGGTATGGGCGATGCGCTGGCAACGTACTTCGAGGCGCGTTCGTGCGCCGCGGCGCACGGCGCCAACGAGCACGGTGGCGCGCCGGGGCACTTGGCACTGGTCGCGGCACGTGCCTGCTACGACACGCTTATGGAATGCGGCGTCGCTGCCAAGCGCGATCTCAAAAAGGGGCGTACATCGCCGGCGGTTGAGCGCCTGATCGAGTGCAATATTCTGCTCTCGGGCGTCGGCTTTGAGAGCGGTGGCTTGGCGTTGGCGCATGCCATCGCCAACGGTCTAACGATTCTGCCTGAGTGCAAGGCCATGCACGGCGAGGCCGTGGCGTTTGGCCTGGTGGTTCAGCTTCGTCTGGAGCGTGCACCCGAGCTTGATCAGGTGCTCGAGTTTTGCCAGCGTGTTGGTCTGCCGACGACGCTCGAGGATCTGGGCCTTGGCGAGATTTCCGATGCCGATCTGCAGGGTGTTGCAAATGCGGTCTTTAGAAACGAGCGTAATATGGCCAACGAGCAGGCCAAGGTGACCAAACAAAAGCTCGTGCAGCTCATGTGCGAGGCATAGTTTGGCGCTTGATTGACCTTGTGCAATCGAGGCGGCGATAGGCCATAGGCTATTTGTCCCAAAGGTGCTCCGCGTGTAATTTGCTCGAGGCACGGGCCGATGGCGTATCATTATTTCTTGCTTGTTTGCACTGCTCAGGGAGGGGCCGCGCATGGCGCAGGAACACGATCTGTTTGATGACATTATCGAGATCAGCAAGGGTTTCGACTTTCTTAAAAACCCGCTTGGCGGTGTGACCGACGCACTCGATCCGTCGGCGCCGCAGTGGAATCCTGCCGACTACAAGGAGCGTCCGCGCGGCAACACCATTCCATGCTTGACCTGCAAAAACGAAAAGAGCGGCTGCACCGCGTGCATGGACGTGTGCCCGGTCAACGCCATCGAGGTCGAGGAAGACGCCATCGAGATCCTCGATACCTGTCGCAAGTGCGGCCTGTGCGCCGCTGCCTGTCCGACCGAGGCGATCATCTCGCCGCGCCTGGCGCCCAAAAACCTGTATGACGACATCGTCTCTGCTGCTACGAGCCACGAGACCGCCTACGTTACCTGCACGCGTGCCCTTAAGCGCATGCCGCGCGAGAACGAGGTTGTTGTCGCCTGTGTGGGCGATATTACGGCCGAGACCTGGTTCTCGGTGCTGGCCGATTATCCCAACGTGAGCGTGTACCTGCCGCTGGGCGTGTGCGATAAGTGCCGTAACACCGGTGGCGAGGATATCCTGGGCGAGGCCATTGCTACCGCCGAGGAGTGGGCGGGCACGGGCATGGGTCTGGAGGTCGATCCCAAGAGCCTCAAGTGCCATAAGCGCCGCGAGTACGAGCGCAAGGAGTACATGGAAAAGATCGCCCGCACCACGGGTCTGACGGTGACCAAACTCAACCCGGCGACGGCGGCGCTGGCCTCGGTGACGCAGAAGTTGAAGGCCCATCGCCATCAGATTACCCAGCTGGAGCGTACGCTCAACACCATGTGCGGCACCACGACGACCAAGCGTCGCCGTTCGCTCACGCACGGTCGACAGCTGGTGCTCTCAACGCTGCAAAACCACCCCGAGCTTGCCCAAAACATGCAGGTGAGTACGCCGGAGTGCGACTTTGACAAGTGCACGTCGTGCGGCGAGTGCGTCAATGTATGTCCCACGTTCGCCTGCGATTTGGTGGGAAGCGGCCGCTTTGCGTTGGAGTCCACGTATTGTTTGGGCTGCGGTGCCTGTGTCAAGGTGTGCCCTGAGCATGCGCTCAAGTTGGTTGAGCACGACGCGTCCAATCTGGTCGTCGTCGATCCCGAAGCCGAGGAAAAGGCCGCCCAGAAGGCGAAGGCCCACGAAGAAGCCCAGAAGGTCAAGGCCGAGGCAAAGGCCAAGCTCGATAAGATGCTCGACCAGGTTGAGAAGCTCGCGGACTAGCCAACGACCCCTATCTCTGCTTCATTCGTGCCGCCGTGGCGTCCGGGTTCGCCCAGATGCTGCGGCGGCGCTATACTTATGCAGTTTGAAATGCTTGTACCAAAAGGAGCTGTCGTGTCCCTTTCCATCGGTATCGTGGGCCTGCCCAACGTAGGCAAGTCGACGCTGTTCACCGCGCTTACCAAAAAGACCGGTCTTGCCGCCAACTACCCGTTCGCCACGATCGACCCCAACGTGGGTATCGTCGACGTGCCCGATAGCCGTCTGCAAAAGCTCGCCGACATCGTTAACCCGGGTCGCATTGTGCCGGCGACGGTCGAGTTCGTCGACATCGCAGGTCTGGTGAAGGGCGCCAACGAGGGCGAGGGCTTGGGCAACCAGTTCCTGGCCAACATTCGCGAGACCGACGCCATCTGCGAGGTCGTGCGCTACTTTAAGGATCCCAACGTCATGCGTGAGGTGGGCCGCACGGGCGAGTTCGTCGATCCCGCCGGCGATGCCGACACCATCATGACCGAGCTCATCCTGGCCGACATGGGCACGCTCGAGAAGCAGCTGCCTAAGCTCGAGAAGGAGGCCAAGCGCGACAAGGAGCTCATGCCCAAGTTCGAGGTCGCCAAGCGCCTGCTCGCCTGGCTCAACGAGGGCAAGCGCGCCGCATCCATGGAGATGACCGACGAGGAGCGTGCTGCCGCCAAGGGCCTGTTCCTGCTCACCATGAAGCCCATCCTGTACGTGGCAAACGTGGACGAGGACATGCTCAACGAGGACCTGGCGCCCATCGATGGCGTCAAGCCGCTGCCCATCTGCGCCAAGATCGAGGCCGAGCTTTCCGAGCTCGATCCCGAGGACGCCGCCGACTACCTGGAGAGCCTGGGCTTGGAGCAGCCCGGCCTGGACGTGCTCGCGCAGGCGGCCTATAAGCTGCTCGGCCTGCAGTCGTTCTTTACGGCCGGCGAGATGGAGGTCAAGGCCTGGACGGTTCGTCAGGGCGCGACCGCCCCGCAGGCCGCCGGCGTCATCCACACCGACTTTGAGCGCGGCTTTATTAAGGCCGAGGTCATTGGCTATGACGACTACATCGAGCTCGGCGGTGAGCAGGGCGCCAAGGCCGCCGGCAAGCTGCGTATTGAGGGCAAGGACTATGTCATGGCCGATGGCGACGTCGTGCACTTCCGCTTTAACGTGTAAGGACGACGCGCATGTTTAAATATGGTAAAAAAGCCGGCTACATGGGTATTGCACTGCTCGTACTTGCGGTGATTCCGCTGGTGGTCGCAGCGTGTGTTATCCCCAACATTGGTCCCGAGGTGGCAACAAAGTTTAATGCCGCCGGCGAGGCGACGCGCTGGGGCAAGAGCCACGAGTTGCTGGCGCTGCCGGTGCTCAACTTGCTGCTGAGCGTGGCGACGTATTTTACGGCGGGACGCCAGGCAAAGAACAATGATGACTCCGCCGCCATGGCGCGCATCGTGTGCGAGCGCTACCTGCGCAACGGTTGCATCACGGGTGTGTTCCTCAACGTGGTCAACGTTTACTTTATGTACTCGGCGATTACCGGAACGGGCTTTGGCCTTGGTTTCTAGCTTGTCCTTTTAGGCAACGAGTCTGCACATATATTCAATGGCTGCTGTGAGGCCGCCGCTCGATCGTGGTTTAAAGACCATGTCGGCGGCGGCCTCGTTTTCGTATCCGGCGCCGCGAAGGGCGAGCGCGATACCGGCTTCCAGGAGAAGGGGCAGACCACGTTGGCTGGTTGCGATTACGGCAGCCTGATTGAGCGAGCAGCTGTGCGCTTGGCATTGGATGGCAAGTTCACCTTGCGCCGGGCAAGGGACCAGAACGGCGGCGACGCGACTTGATAGCAATGCAAATGCTGTGCGCTCATCGGGCGAAAG
>CAUBMI010000059.1 GCA_958436995.1 uncultured Collinsella sp. | reverse complement strand
ATTTTGCCTCTTGACAATGTCCTGCTCATATTAAAAGGAACGTCCCCAAGTGCCGGCACGAGAAAGACAGCGCCACGGGAAACGATCCGCAGCGCTGTCTTTCTTTATGCAAATACGATCAAGTTATCCCTGTGTATCGCGGGCTTCTCGGCCAGGTCTGCGAGCAGGCGGTTGCTGGCGATCTGGTCCTGGCGGCGACCGGCAGCAAGCTCCAGCACGTCCGAATCGGCCTCGGCGATACCGCGGGCGACGACCATACCGCTCGGATCGCACACATCGAGCACATCGCCCTCGGCAAACTGGCCATCGACCTCGCGAATACCCACCGCAAGCAGGGAAGAGCCACGGCTGACCAGCGCCTTCGCAGCACCATCATCGACCGTCACCGAGCCATGTGCCTTGTCGCCCAGCGCGATCCACAGCTTGCGGGGTGCGATGTCCAGACGCTCCGCCGGCGGATCGAACAGCGTGCCCACGCTCTCGCCGCGGGCGAGACGCACGAGCGCATCGGGCTCCTCGCCCGAGCAAATCACGCTCTGAATGCCCGCCGTCATCAGGATGCGGCTCGCGCGGATCTTGGTAATCATGCCGCCCGTGCCCACCGATGTGGAAGAATCGCCCGCCGAGGCAATAATCTTGGCATCGATCTTATGCACGACAGGAACAAACTCGGCCGTGGGGTCTTCATGCGGATTGGCAGTATAGAGACCATCGATGTCCGAGAGCGTCACGCACAGATCGGCAGAAACCAGGCAGCTCACAAGCGCCGCCAGCGTGTCGTTGTCGCCAAACTTGATCTCATCGACGGTGACGGTATCGTTCTCGTTGACGACCGGCACCACACCCAGCTCCACAAGGCGAAGCAGGGCGTCGCGCGCGTGCAGGTAGGACGTGCGGCGCGCCGTGTCGTGACGCGTGAGCAGCACGAGCGAGGTGAGCAGGTCGCGCGCATGGAACTCCTCGTCGTAGGCCGACGAGATGATGCACTGACCGGCCGAGGCGCAGGCCTGCAGGCTCGGCAGGTCGCCGACCGGCTTACGGTCGAAGCCCAGCACGGGATAGCCGCAGGCAATGGCGCCCGAGCTCACCACGATCAGGCGCCAGCCAAGCTCGCGCAGCGCTGCGGCCTGGTCGGCAAGCCCGCCGATAAAGGCGCGGTTGACCTTGCCGTCGGCGCCCACCACCGTGGACGAACCGATCTTTACCACCATCGTTTTATAAGAAGTCGTCATACGTCAAACCAATCAACTGTTCAGCGAACGGCCGAGGCGGTGGCCAGGGAAGCGTGACTCGCCCCTACCGCCCAAGGAATTAGTGAGCCCAGGGAAAGGCAGAGGCCGCGGCCATGTTCTTGCGCACGAGCTCGTCGCGCACCTGAGCCAGGCCCTGCTCCATACCCACCACATAGGTCTGCGGGTACAGGAAGCGCTTGAAAGCTGCGTCCAGATGGTCGAGCGCCCAAGCACAGCGCTCGCGCGCGTCCTGGATGCTCTCACGCGGAGCCACCGCACCGCCATCGCGCACGATCGGCACCAGCAGCTCGCGATACTCAAGTTCGGACACGTCGGTCACCAGGGCGGCATCGTTTACGGCCACGAGGGTATTGCCGCGCGCGGCGCCCTCCCCCGCCAGATGGTCCTCGTCATAAATCATGTCGCAAACCGGGCCGCCAAAACCGTCGTAATAGCGTCGTACGCGCTGAACACCGGGAATTGTGCGCTTGTAGGGCTGCTCGGAGAGCTTCACCACCGGCGTCCACGGGTCCGTCTCACTCGCACGGCGGGCGGAAAGCTTGTACACGCCGCCCAGCGCCGGCTGGTCATAGCAGGTCGCAAGCTTGGTACCCACGCCAAAGCTGTCGATGGGCGCGCCCTGGTCGAGCAGGGACTGAATCGTGTACTCATCCAAATCGTTAGAAACCGAGATCCCCACATAGGGCAGGCCCTCGGCATCAAAACGGCCGCGCACATACTTTGAGAGCTTGGCGAGGTCGCCGGAGTCGATGCGAATGGCCGACAGGCGCTCGCCCACCGCTTCCATCTCCTTGGCAACCGTAATGGCATGTTCACAGCCCTCGCGCACGTCATAGGTGTCGATGAGCAGCGTGCAGTTCTTAGGGCTCGACTTGGCAAAGGCGCGGAAGGCCTCGAGCTCGGAATCGAAGCTCATCACCCAGCTGTGCGCATGCGTGCCAAAGACGGGAATACCGTAGCGGCGGCCGGCGAGCACATTGGACGTAGAGGAGCAGCCGGCAACGTAGCTCGCGCGCGCGACGGCCAAGCCGCCATCGGGACCCTGAGCGCGGCGCAGGCCAAACTCGGCAACGGGACGGCCGTCCGCCGCCAGCACCACGCGCGCCGTCTTGGTGGCGACAAGCGTCTGGAAGCCGACAATGTTGAGCAGCGCCGTTTCGAGCAGCTGGCACTCCAGCGCGGGGCCGGTGACGCGCACCATGGGCTCGCGCGGAAAGACGAGCTCGCCCTCGGGCACGGCGTCAATGTTCACATGCGCGCGGAAGTTGCGCAGGTAGTCGAGGAATGCGGGCTTAAACATCGAGCCGCCGGCCGGAGCCTGGAGCGAAGCTAGATAGTCGATGTCCTCGGGCGTAAAGCGCAGGTTCTCGACAAGCTCGGGCAGCTCGGCGGTGCCGCACATGACGGCATACGCGCTGCCGAAGGGATGGTCGCGGTAAAACGCCGTAAAGCAACCCTGCTCATTGGCCTTGCCGCTCTCCCACAGGCCCTGGGCCATAGTGAGTTCGTACAGATCAGTGAGCATTGCAATGTCGGTGGGATGCGAGATGTCGGTCAAAGCCATGGGGCGACCTTTCGGATGCGTTGTGCAGAGGTTGAGGGTTGGCGAGGCGGGCGTGCGGGCATGGAGCCCAGCGCGAACAGGCTAAAGCAGGCCCATGCTGGTCAGGATCGTGTAGCCCATAAAGATGACAAACGCGATGAGGGCAAGGACAATGATGATTTTTTGAGCCGGCGCCATACCGGGGATCTCGTTCTCACCCGCAGGCTCCTTGGAGGTAACCATGCGCTGGGCAAAGCTCATCTCGTCACGGCTCGGCTTGGGATCGACGGACTTGGGACGAGCGGCCTTTTTAGGCTGAGGTTTGGGCGCGGCAGGTGCAGGCTTCGCAGCAGCGGGCTTGGGTGCGGGCGCGGGCTTGGGCTCGGATGCAACCTTCGCAGCGGCCTCCTCGGCCTTCTCGCGCTCGGCACGCAGGGCGGCCAACTCCTCACGCTCGCGGCGTGCCTCTTCCTGGGCCTCGCGACGAGCTTTCTCGGCGCGGAGCTCTTCCAACTCGGCGCGTTCCTCGGCAGACAGTGGTTGGGACTCAAGCTCGGCCATGGTACAGCCCTTTCTTTTAAAAAAAGCCGCCGACACAATGTCAGCGGCTTATCAAATCCAAGGGTGGAGACGAAGGGAGTCGAACCCTCGGCCTCTGCCATGCGACGGCAGCGCTCTCCCAACTGAGCTACGTCCCCAGGACAAGTCGATATTTTACCTACGGCTCGCCAACTGTCAACGCCCAATAATCAGTCTTTTTGGGGCGCGGCTATTTTGACAACTTTTCGAGCAGGCGATCCTCTCGATGATTTTTCTGGGACGGGGATTAAAAAACATTGTGTACCGAATGATTTTTTAATCCCCGTCCCAGAAAAATCATCGGCGAATGCGTTACTTTGTGCTGGTAAGGACGCCGGTGGTATCGAAGGCTGGGGTGAAGCTCTCGTCTACCGCGCCGCCCTCTTGCCAGAACATCGTCGTAAAGCCCAGGTCGTCGGCATGGTCGAGCACCTGCTCATACTCCTCGCGCGTCACGGCGCGCGCCAGGTCGCCGCCTTGTTCGCGCATGAGCGCATTGGGCGTGTACTGGTTCATGACCGAGATCGGCACGTCGCCCACCGTCTGCCACACAAGGTCTAGCACGCGGCACGAGTCATCCGCATGCCCCGGCAGCACCAGGTGGCGCACGATCATGCCGCGCTTCATGAGCCCATTCTCGTCCACTAGCTCTCCCCCGCGGCGCTCGATCTCGCGTGCCATCTGCGCTAAGCCCGACACGGCCACACGCGGGTAGTCCTTAATGTGGGAGAGCGACTGCGCAAGCCCGGCATCGGCATATTTAAAGTCCGTAAGCCACACGTCGACCAGGTCGCCCAGCGCCGCCACGGCACTCGCGCGCTCGTAACCACTCGTGTTGTAGACAATTGGGATGACCAACCCGCGCGTCCGTGCCGCGGCAATCGCGGCAGGCAACAGGTGCGCATAGTGCGTCGCCGTCACCAGGTTGATGTTATTGGCGCTCTGGTCCTGCAGCTCCAGCATAATCTCGACCAAACGCTCGGGCGAAATCTCAAGACCGAAATTGCCCGTCGAGATCTCGTGGTTTTGGCAGTAGATACATTTGAGCGAACAGCCGCTAAAGAAAATCGTACCCGAGCCGGCCTCGCCCGAAATGGGCGGCTCCTCCCACATATGGAGCGCCGCGCGGGCGACCTTAAGCGTGTTGTCGGCGCCGCACACGCCACGCGCGCCCTCGTCGCGCGCCGCACCGCAACGGCGCGGACACAAATGGCAGGCGGGCGAAAAAAGTTCGGTCAACGACGTCGGCATAAAAACATGCTCCAAAACAATGATTCAGCAGCTCAAACGTAAAGGGACCAACCGCACAGACGGCTCGAGCCCAAGGCGCCGTAATCGTCCGACACGATTTTTATAATGTCAAGACTGGAATCGACAAAGTGCCGCTTTATGATGTAGGTATTCCGCCCCCCGCGGAGCAACTGGGTGAACCGTCGCGTTTATTTAGGGAGCCCACACAGTCGTACCTAGTACAGGTATCCTTCGTTGTTAAGGACGCTGGAACAGTCGATGAGGGCACCCACCTGTTTTAGGTGGGTTCATTTTCGTAACGTGGGGGGTGGTTTTCATTTGCCGAAAACCACCATTACAGCCCATATGGATCCCCGCCGGTATCCCGACAAGCTATCGACAATACCCTAATATCTGGTAAGCGCGTGATTATCGCTGCGTGCAATTCCATGCACCCCCCTTGGTCGAGTATCATGGTTCGGCTATGCCCTTTGCGCTTAGCAACCTTTGACCTTTTCCTTCGACGCTTGGCGGTTTTTAGATTCATGGCTTCATCCCCGAGCTACATACCGTATCTATGCGTGGCAGCAGCGGCCTTCATCACGACCTTCCTCACGGTGCCCCTGGTCAAGCGCTTGGCAATTAAGCTCGACGCCGTCGACTATCCTTCTAAGCGCCGCATCAACACCAAGCCCATCCCGCGTTTGGGCGGAACGGCGGTGTTTTTGGGCCTGGTCGTTGCCTGTATTGTGCAAATCCTAGGCACCTGGTACCTGGGTTGGCCGCCCGTTTTGGTGCCCCACCCCCGTCTGCACATCAGCTACCCCATACTTGCGCTTTCTTTTACCGTCATCTTTGCGACCGGCGCTATCGACGACGTCTTCCAGCTCAAGCCCAAGCAAAAGCTGGCCGGACAGGTCCTCGCCGCGCTTATCGCCTGTATCGGCGGCCTACGGATCGGCGTCATCGTCAACCCGTTTGCCCCCGGCGAGATCATGCTCGGATGGCTCGCCTACCCCATCACCGTGATCTATCTGGTGGCATTCACCAACATCATTAACCTCATCGACGGCCTCGACGGCTTGGCCACGGGCATCTGCGGCATCGCGTCGTTCACCATGTTTTCGATGGCCGTTCTCTCGGGCCGCATCGACGCCGCCGCGCTCTCCATTGCGCTCTTTGGCGCCTGTCTGGCCTTTTTGCGCTACAACTTCAACCCCGCAAGCATCTTCTTGGGCGACTCGGGGTCGCTGCTTCTGGGCTTTGCGCTGGGCTCCATCTCGCTGCTCAACGTGAGCCGCACCGCCGCGCTCACCTCGCTTATCATTCCGCTCATCGTTGCCGGCGTGCCCATCATCGACACGTTTAGCGCCATCGTGCGCCGCAAGCGCGCCCACATTAGCATCGGGCAGGCCGACAAGGGCCACATCCACCACCGCCTGATCCAAGAAGGCTACAACCAAAAACAGGCAGTGCTCCTCATCTACGCCTGGTGCATCATGCTTTCGGCCGGCGCCGCCGCGATTAACCAGGTCGAGGTGCCCATGCGCGTGCTCATCTTTACCGTGCTCGCCATTGGTTCGGCGGCCTTTGCCAAGCATCTACATCTGTTTGAGCCCGTGCTGCGCCACCATTACAACAAGCGCACACACGGGGATGAGCTCGTCACCCCCGACGATCCCGCCTTTAAGCAGGAGGAGCAGGCGGCAGAAGAACGCAGGGAGGAGCGCCACCACAGGCGCTAGGGTAAGCTGCCGAGGATGCGCCCAGGCGCCGCCGGCCAAACGCGCAGCCACGCCGCGCCCATCGCACATGCCGCCGCTCTCCCGCCCCTCGCCTACTTACGCCCCGACCCTCCAATAAACGCGTTATCATCTTGACCCATGAACATACGTTAGGAGCAATCATGCCAAACGAGAACAGCTACGAAGTCGCGCTGCAAAAGAGCAACGCCATTCGCGAGGGCCTGGCCAAAACGCCCGAGAAGTTCACCATGCTCACCGGCGACCGCCCCACCGGCCGTCTGCACCTGGGTCACTACTTCGGCACCCTCAAGGGCCGTGTTGAGCTGCAGAACATGGGCGCCAAGACCAACGTGCTCATCGCCGACTACCAGGTCATCACTGACCGCGACACGACCGAGCACATCCAGGACAACGTGTACAACATGGTCATGGACTACCTTGCCTGCGGCATCGACCCCGACAAGACCATGATCTACGCGCACTCCGCCGTGCCCGCCGCCAACCAGCTCATGCTGCCGTTCCTGTCGCTGGTCTCCGAGGCCGAGCTGGCGCGCAACCCCACGGTCAAGGCCGAGATGGAGGCCTCGGGCCACGAGCTCACCGGCCTTCTGCTCACCTACCCGGTGCATCAGGCCTGCGACATCCTGTTCTGCAAGGGCAATGTGGTGCCCGTCGGTCGCGACCAGCTGCCGCACATCGAGCTCACCCGCACCATCGCCCGCCGCTTTAACAACCGCTACGGCAAGGTGTTCCCCGAGGTCGACGCGCTGCTGTCCGAGACCCCGCTGCTGCCCGGCCTGGACGGTCGCAAGATGAGCAAGAGCTACGGCAACGCCATCAACATCTCGATGACCGCCGAGGAGACGGCAAAGCGCATCAAGAAGAGCCAGACCGATTCTGAGCGCATGATCACGTTCGATCCCGAGAACCGCCCCGGCGTATCCGGTCTGCTTTCGACGGCCGCCATCTGCACCGGTCGTTCCGAGGTCGAGATTGCCGAGGAGATTGGCATGGGCGGCTCCGGCCAGCTCAAGAAGTACGTGACCGAGGCCGTCAACGAGTACTTCGCGCCGATCCGCGAGCGTCGTCAGCGCTATGAGAACGATCTGGACTATGTGAAGGACGTGCTGCACGAGGGCAACCGTCGCGCCAACGAGATTGCCGAGCAGACCCTGGCCGAGGTTCAGGACGCCATGGGCATGGTGTACTAGATCGATCTGCTGGCTAGAACTTTCGATTGCTATAGGGCGGGCGCTACGGCGTCCGCCTTTTTTGGTGCCCGACCGGTTCGGCTCTGCCCATTGCACTCCCTCGACAAACAGGAACAGGCCCGCTGGCAGTTAGTTGCCAGCGGGCCTGTTCCCGAAGTACACCGTTGAATCGCACAGAGGGGAGGAATGCGAATCAAACTCAACAGGGCAGGCTTTTTCATCGCCTATTGCCTGCTCCGTTGCTGAAACCAATATAGTTCACCGTGGTTTACTTTGCTGCATCAATATCGCCCGCCATAGCTTCTCCATAAGTTAGCCCCAGTAAACTAAACCACCACAAAGGGGACAGGCACCTTTGTGGTGGTTTTAACCACGGCAGAGCCGCTAGAGCCCTGCAGGCCAGCGACAGGCGGCCAAGTCGACGTGCATGTCGTCCTTAAACGCCACACCCTCCCCTAGCAAAAGCTCACGTTGAGCATCGGGACCGCCAAAAGCAAAACCATCGCATATGCGGCCATCGGCAAACACCACGCGGTGACAGGGAATCTCGCCGGGGCGCGGATTGCCATGCAGGGCATACCCCACGTACCGCGCACTTCGTGGACGTCCAGCAAGCAGCGCCACCTGACCATACGTGGCGACCATCCCCTCGGGAATCTGCTCGACCACCTCGTACACCCGCTCAAAAAAGCCCTCAGACGCCATTGCTCGCTCCCTTCCACCCGGAATAGCATAAACCACCACAAAGGTGTCTGTCCCCTTTGTGGTGGTTTTGGCAGGTGGGCTAGTTAACGGGCTGGAAGAAGGCTACGGCTACGGCGCCGGGGCCTACATGGGTGCCGATGGTGGCGCCGATGGTGTGAACGGGCAGTTCGCCCTCGGTGTGGCCAGCCCACAGTGCCGCGCTGTCCTCGATATACTTCTTGAGCACCGCATCCGAAAGGCCCGTATAGCCGAGCGCCAGCGGCATGGAAAAGTCGATGCCGCCCGCCTTTTCGACCTTCTGGTTGAGCAGGTTACGTCCGTTCTTGGAACCGCGCGCCTTGCCCAGCTGCACGATCAGACCGTCCTCGGCAGCCACCACGGGCTTTACGTTGAGCAGCGTACCCACGGCACCGGCCGCAGCAGACAGGCGACCGCCGCGCACCAGGTACTCCAACGTCTCGAGCAGGCCGATGACGACCACGCGGTCGCGCACGGCCTCGACAGCCGCCGCAACCTGAGCCGCGCCCTGGCCCTCGTCCACCAAGCGCAGGGCATACTCGACCAGCACGCGCTCGCCCAGGGTAACGTTATTGCTATCCAACACGTACACATCGCCGCCCGGGGCCTCGGCAAGTGCGGTGCGGGCACTCTGATTGGTGCCCGAGAGCTTGGCGCCCACGGTAATAATCACGGCCTCATCGCCGGCCTCACGCGCTTCGGCAATCGCCTGCGAAAAGGCGTACGGGTTGACCTGACCGGTCTTGGGCAGCTCATCGCGCTCCACAAGCATCTCGTAAAAGCGCTGGTGATCGATGTCGACGCCATCCATATACACATCGGTGCCAAAGGTGACGGACAGCGGCAGAACACGCAGAGCGGGGTGCTCCGCCGGCGACATATCGCTTGCGGAATCGGTAATAATGCGGACGGACATAACGAATCCTTTCTTGCGCAGGTCCCGCGCGGGGAATTTTGACAGCAATGCCCCGGCACGGCATACGCGCTCAAACGGGACTATGCAGTTTTTAATGGGAAGCAAATGCCTTGGCGGCCTTAGATCTCACGCAGGGTGTTGAGAATCGTACGCAGCGACGCATACATCTGCTCGCGCTGCTCCACACCCATAGCCTTACCGGTGGTGTCGAGCACCTCGCGAATGATGCGGTCCGCCTCGCTCATGCTCTCGCCGCCCAGAGCGGTCAGGCGCACCGGGGCACGATACTTAACGGCCGCATCACCCGAGTCGTCGACCTCGACGTAGCCGCCCTCCTCCAGATGCGCGAGCGTGCGCGAGACGGCGGCACGGGTCACGCCTGCCATGCGAGCCAGGTCAGCGCCAGTCAGGCCGTCCTTGCTGCGCTCAAGATAGTACAGGCACATAACGTCGGAGCCCTTGAGGCCCAGCCTTGCGCCCTCGGATGTCTTAATGCGCTGGATCTCCTTGTAGAGCCCGTTGATCAGTCCGACAAAGTCCTCGAAACGTGTCTCGTCGTTCTGCTGCATGGGAGACGACCGCCTTTCGCTTACATGATGCTAACGGGTAAACATCTTAGCCGCACGAGGCAACACCCATACCCAAATATCCCATTTGTTAACCCATCAACATAAAAACCACCACAAAGAGGACAGGCACCTTTGTGGTGGTTTGGGGGCATCAATTGGTTCTAGGCGTCGCTACAGCTCCACGCAAGGATTGTCGCGGGTCACAAGCGTCTTAACGACAACCGTCGCTCCCAGATAGCGCTCGAGCAACTCGGCGAGACGATCAACGGCAGCCTGGCAATCCCCCATCCGCTCGGGCTCCACGCACTCAATCGCCAGGAATGCATCGGCCGAATCGTCGGACAGCGCCGTGCGAACGCCATCGCGCCAGTTCCAGCAGCGGCATACGGCGCCCGCATCATCGATGTAGGCGAGCTCGCCGGGCAGCGTCGGGTCATCTGTTTCCTCGCCAAGCGGCAGAAACGCATCGCCACCGTCGGTCACCGCTAACCGCAGATCGCCCTCGATAGCATGTAGGTCCTCGCCGCCAACGGGCAGCGCGTAGGTCAGCGACACCGTGTTGTAGATGTCCACCGCGGGCGTAATGTGGCCCACCGGTTTGCCCTTGAGCACGCGCTTGAGCAAGTTCTCGATTGAGCAGCGCGCGCCTTTCTTGGTCTTGAACAGACGATAGGCCTCGCGCCATGCCTTGACCGGTGCGTTCTCGCTGATAGTGTCGCTGGTCAGATGACGCTCCGCATCGATATTGGCGCGGTCGAGCAACGCCGCAATCGCATCCACGTCCTCTTGAGGAATCTGAGCCGTGGGCTTCATGTCCTCCACGACCACAACACCGACCGCTGCCTGCGGAAACAGCTCCCAGAATGAATCCTCGGCAATAAAGCTCTTCATGTGCTCTCCCTTCATAGCATGCGCCCGAGCCCGGGTGCCTAAACAAAAAGCGCCCTTACGACGGCCACCTTCAAAGTCCTACGGTGCCGCCACAAGAGCGCTTACGCTGCCCCCATCCGGAGAAGGGAGCGATATGTCAGGCGTATTGTAACCCGAGTCATCCGCGCGAGTAAAACCACCACAAAGGTGCCTGTCCCCTTTATGGTGGTTTTGGGTCTGAGGCGGCGCTAGTGGCGAAGTCCCAGCAGGCCATGGCCGCGATGACGGGCGTCGGCGTGCACCTGAGCGTGCGGACCGGCGGCCTTGACGGATTCGGGCAGGTGCGAGTACTTCTTCTCGAAGTTCTCCTCGAACATCACGGCCAAGTTGTGCGCGGCCTCGTCGTAGCGAGCGGTGCTCTGCCAATACTGGCGCGGCACCAGGATGCCGTCGGGTACGCCGTGGCACGTGGTGGGAATGTCGACGTTAAAGATGTCGTCGTGCACGAACTCGCTGTCCTCGATGGTACCGTCGAGGGCGCGGGCCACCAGGGCGCGCGTGTAGGCAAGCTCGATGCGATGACCCACGCCGTAGCCGCCGCCGATCCAGCCGGTGTTGACCAGGTACACACGCGTGCGGCCGTCGGCGATGCGCTCACCGAGCATCTTGGCATAGACCATGGGGTCGAGCGGCATAAACGGCTCGCCAAACAGCGAAGAGAACGTGGGCGTGGGCTCGGTGACGCCGACCTCGGTGCCGGGGATCTTGGCCGTAAAGCCCGTCACAAAGTGATACATGGCGGCGTCGGCCGTCAGGCGCGAGATGGGCGGCAGCACGCCA
Organism: uncultured Collinsella sp.; assembly: GCA_958436995.1. Taxonomy (GTDB): domain Bacteria; phylum Actinomycetota; class Coriobacteriia; order Coriobacteriales; family Coriobacteriaceae; genus Collinsella. The sequence continues at coordinate 1,105 of CAUBMI010000059.1, read as the reverse complement.
AAGGCATCGCAGGTCAGGAAGAGCACGACGCTTGGAGTGGTGCCCATGCCCTTGGTCCACGCGTTGGGAATGTGCTCCACAGGGTATGCCACGCGCGTGTTGTGCGTGATCGAGATGTCGTCGTAGTTGGGCTTGCGGTTCTCGTCGAGCACCACGTTTTCGCAGATCGCGCCAAAGCGGACAGCGTTGAAGATCTCGGGCTCGTGGAACGCGTCCAGGCCCTCGCATTTGGCGTAGCAGCCACCTTCGATGTTAAAGATGCCCATGTCAGACCAGCCGTGCTCGTCGTCGCCGATCAGCAGGCGCGTGGGATTGGCCGAAAGCGTGGTCTTGCCGGTGCCGGACAGGCCAAAGAACACGGCGGTCTCGTGCGTGACGGGATCCATGCTGGCCGAGCAGTGCATGGGCAGCACGTCGTCCTCGACGGGCAGCAAATAATTCATAACGCTGAAGATAGACTTTTTGATCTCGCCGGAGTAGCCGGTACCCGCGACCAAAATCACGCGCTCCTGGAAGTTGATGACCACGGCGGCGCTGGAGTTGAGGCCCTTGATGGTGGGATCGCACTGGTAGCCCGGCGCGGCGAGCACACAGAAGTCCGGCTCGCCGGTGCGCGCGATTTCGCGGGCAAGCGGGCGGGCGAGCATCTGCTTAATGAAGAGTGCCTGGCTGGCGCGCTCGCAGGCGACGAGCAGTCGGCGCGTGTGGTTGCGGTCGGCGCCGGCCATGCCGCGGGTGACGAACACGTCGCGCTCGTTGAAGTAGTCGACGATGCCGGCCTTGATGGTCTCGTAGCTCTCGATCGAAAGCGGTCGGTTGACGGCGCCCCAGGCGATCTTGTCGTGCACGTCGGGCGTGTCAACGATAAAGCGGTCATTGGGGGAACGACCAGTGCGCTCCCCCGTCTCGATCACCAGCGCGCCGTTGGATGCCATGCGGCCTTCTTCGCGGCGGATAGCGTGCTCGACGAGCTCCGCGGCGGGTAGATCGACCAGCAGACGGGGCTGATTCTCGGCGGGATCTTCGACCAGCGTAATACCAAAGTTGGACAAAACATCTGCAGGGGTAACACCAGGCATGGGGCCTCCTTTAAAAACGCGACACG
>CAUBMI010000058.1 GCA_958436995.1 uncultured Collinsella sp. | reverse complement strand
CACGGTCGTTCTTGCCTTGAAAAAACACCTGGCCGGGAAGCCCCGCCGTGTCCTTAACGTAGGTGCCCGATCCGCGCCGGCTGGTAATAAGGCCTTCCTCGGTAATCTGCTCAATCGCTCGTTTGACGGTGATTTTAGAAACGCTATAGAGCTCGCAGAACTCAACGACGGTGGGCAGCTTGTCGCCCGGCTTTAGAGCGCCGTCCTCGATGCTTCGACGGATATCTGCAGCTATTGCCTCGTATTTGGGAATCATGGAACCTCCTTTCCGGCTTGATTGAGTATAAAAGAAAGTATAGTCAACACCTAAGCATCCCTATTGCGTTTTTGAAAAGTTCGAGAAAGAGAATATCTAAAAACGCTTTTCTTATTAAATAAAAGCGCCTTAAAACGAAATACAATCGAATATTGTCGTATTGAGCAGATTGATTAGTCTGGGGACGGGGCCGAGTCGTGTTGCCGTCTAACGAACTGAATCTCATGCGCTGCGTTTCCCCAGATAAAACCTGCCAAAACAAACCTGTTCCTTTTTGGTAGGTTTTTGCCTTGGGAGCGGTACCATACAGGCAATGTTTAAACGAGAAAGGTGGGCTCCCATGGAACCTAAGCAGTACTACATCGGCATCGACGTTGGCGGCACTTCGGTTAAGGAAGGCCTGTTCGACGAGGACGGCAACCTGCTTGCCAAGGCCAGCGTGCCCACGCCTCCTATCGTTGACGCCGCGGGCTTTGCCGCGGTGACCGAGGCTATCGATCAGGTGATCGCCAAGGCACAGATTCCGCGCGCCTTTGTGGCGGGCATTGGTCTGGCCGTTCCGTGCCCCATCCCGGCTTCGGGCGATGCCAAGGTCAAGGCCAACATTGCTATCAACCTGCCTGAACTGAGGATTGCCATCCAGGAGCACTGCCCCGACGCGGTCGTTAAGTACGAAAACGATGCCAACGCCGCTGCCATGGGCGAGGCCTGGCTCGGCTCTGCCAAGGGCGTGCAGAACGTCGTGATGGTCACCATCGGTACCGGCGTGGGCGGCGGCGTTATCGTTAACGGCGACGTGGTGTCGGGCGTTGTGGGTGCCGGCGGCGAGATTGGCCACATGTGCCTGAACCCGGCTGAGGAGCGCACCTGCGGCTGCGGCGGCCATGGCCACCTGGAGCAGTATTCCAGCGCTACCGGCGTGGTGAGCAACTATCTTGCCGAGTGCGAGAAGGCGGGCGTCGACCCCATCGAGCTCACTGGTCCCTCCGATTCCAAGGACGTGTTCCAGGCCTGTCGCGAGGGTGACAAGCTCGCACTGGCCGCGGCCGATACCATGGCCGATTATCTCGGTCGCGCTTTGGCGCTTATCGCCAACGTGGTCGACCCCGAGATGTTCCTGATCGGCGGCGGCGCCTCCGCCTCGGCCGATGTCTACCTCGACAAGGCTCGCGAGTACTTCCAGCGCTACGCGCTTTCTGCCTCGCGCGAGACGCCCATTAAGGTCGCTTCGCTCGGAAACGACGCCGGCATCATCGGTGCCGCCTACGTAGCCCTGCGCGCCGCCGGTAAATAGCTGGTGCGGGGGCAGGTGGTGAAAGGGGGGCAGGCTTCGTCCCTGACCTCGCCTCAGCGCTTGCCCCAAATTGTGCCGCGACCCTTCCGTCTCATAAGGTTCGGCGTCAGCGTGCTACCATAGCTACGTCCAAGTACACATATCAAGTGGAGGATATCCATGGCAAACGTTCTTGTCTTTGGTCACCAGAACCCCGATAACGACGCCATCATGAGCGCCGTCGTCCTGTCCCAGCTGCTCAACCAGGTTGAGTATGCCGGCAACACCTACGAGGCCTGCGCCCTTGGTCAGCTTCCGGCCGAGTCCGCCAAGCTGCTTGCCGACGCCGGCATTGCCGAGCCCCGCGTGATCGAGTCCGTCGAGGACGGTCAGCTCGTCGTTCTCACCGACCACAACGAGTCTGCCCAGTCCGTTGCCGGCCTTAAGGATGCCACGGTCTTTGGTGTCGTCGATCATCACCGCATCGGCGACTTCGAGACCGCCGGCCCGCTGCACTACATCTGCCTGCCCTGGGGCTCCAGCTGCACCATCGTCACCAAGCTCGCCGGCGTGCTCGGCGTTGAGCTTTCCGACGTCCAGGCCAAGCTGCTGCTCTCGGCCATGATGACCGACACGCTCATGCTCAAGAGCCCCACCACCACCGATGTCGACCGCGCCGTCGCTGCTAAGCTCGGCGAGCAGGTGGGCGTCGACCCGGTCAAGTTTGGCATGGAGGTCTTCCTCACCCGTCCGTCCGGCTCCTTCACTGCAGCCGAGATGGTCGGCAACGACATCAAGATGTTCGAGCCCGCTGGCAAGAAGCTGCTCATTGGCCAGTACGAGACCGTCGACAAGAGCCGCGCACTCGGCATGATCGACGAGATCCGCGAGGCCATGCGCGCCTACGCCGCCGAGAAGGGCGCCGACGGCATTGTCCTGTGCATCACCGACATCATGGAGGAGGGCTCGCAGGTCCTGCTCGAGGGCGAGACCGAGGCTGCTCAGAAGGGCCTGTGCATTGCCGACGAGCACGACGGCGTCTGGATGCCGGGCGTCCTCTCCCGTAAGAAGCAGGTCGCTGCCCCCATCATGGCCGCCTGCTAGGTTTAGTTGACCAAACGCCCCGACCGGATCGCGGACGCCCCGCGCTCCGGTCGTTTTTTTGTGCACGTCGCCGCGTCGTCTCTTGGACAGGCGTGCCTGTGCCGTTGAGCAAATAATGTTCAACCTGTGGTTCCGCTTTTCGGCCGCGCTTGCGCGCTTGTCGCGCAGGGTAGGCTAGATGCAAGCGTAATACGTTAGAGCGCGGCGCCGCCATCTGGGCGGGCCGTGCTTTTTTAGGACGGGAGCTTTCCCGTGAAAGGAGCCGCCCATGGCAGCAACTGAGCAGCTGTTCAATGTTCGTGAGCGCAAGCGCTTTGAACGTCACGACATCTGGGAGCGCATTGCCGAGAACGGCACCATTTCTGCCGCCGTCATGGTGATCGCCGCCATCGCCGCCGTCATCTGCGCCAATACCGATGCCTACGAGGCCATCCATCACTTTTTGGAGACCCCGCTGTATGTGGGTCTGGGCAACCTTACGGCTGGTCTCACCGTTGAGCTTTTCGTCAACGACTTCCTCATGGCGATTTTCTTTTTGTTGGTGGGCATTGAGCTTAAGTACGAGATGACGGTCGGCGAGCTCAAGAATCCGCGTCAGGCCATGCTTCCCATGTTGGCGGCGGTGGGCGGCGTCGTCGTTCCCGCCTGCATCTACCTGATCTTTAACCATGCCGGCGCCCGCAACGGTTGGGCCATCCCCATGGCAACCGATATTGCCTTTGCGCTGGGCGTGCTGTCGCTTTTGGGCAACCGCGTTCCCAACGGCGTGCGCGTGTTCTTCTCGACGCTCGCTATCGCCGACGACCTGATCTCCATCGCCGCCATCGCCATCTTCTACGGTCAGAGCCCCAATCCGTTTTGGTTGGGCGCCGCCGCGCTTGTGACCTGCGCGCTCGTGTGGCTCAACAAGACGCAGCATTACCGCCTTGCCCCGTATTCGGTACTGGGGCTGCTGTTGTGGTTCTGCATGTTCAAGAGCGGCGTACATGCCACGCTTGCTGGCGTCATCCTGGCCTTCACCATTCCGGCCAAGTGCGGCGTCAAGCTCGATAGTCTCACCGATTGGCTGGGCGAGTGCCTGCCGCTGCTCGATGACCGCTACGACGACGAGGCACACATCCTGGGCCAGCATGACTTTACCGTCTCGACTACCAAGGTCGAGCGCGTCATGCACCGCGTGACCCCGCCGCTTATCCGTATGGAGCGTCTGATCTCCACGCCGGTCAACTTTGTGATCCTGCCGATCTTTGCGTTCGTAAACGCTCAGGTTCGCTTAGTGGGCGTGGACATGAGCACGCTGCTCACCGATCCGGTGACGCTCGGCGTGTACTTTGGCATGCTGCTGGGCAAGCCGATCGGCATCTTTGGTATGACGTTTGCCCTGGTTAAGCTTAAGGCCTGCGAGCTGCCGCACAATGTCAACTGGCACATGATTGCCGGCGTGGGCATTCTGGGCGGTATCGGCTTTACCATGTCGATTCTCATCAGCGGCCTTGCCTTCCCGACGGCCCAGTTTGAGGTTCTTGCAGCCAAGGCCGCTATTCTCGCCGGTTCGGTCACCGCAGCCGTGCTCGGCATGATCTACATGAGCGTGGTCTGCAAGCATCCCGCGCCCAAGGACGAGTAGGGGCACATACAAGTTTGAAAACGCTGCCTGTGAATACCATCACAGGCAGCGTTTTAGTCATTGGGGACGTTCTTAAATGACTAGGCTTATTCCACCGTTCCGTAGACGGCGCCCCAGCCGTGGGCGGCCAAGGCGGAGTTGAGCTGGTCGCAAAGTGACTGGCGGTCGTAGTAGCCGGGCGGCAAAAGATTCACGATCTCCATGAGGTCGGGCGCCAGGTCCAAGATTTCGGCCTGTACGATCAGATCCAGGCGGTCGATGGCGTGGCGGTCGTAAAACAGTCCGTCGACCAGGCGCTGCAAGTCGCCGAATTCCTCGGCCTGAAACGATCCGTACTCCATAGTGCCTCCTTGGGCGCCCCACGCCGGCATGCGCGGCGATTCGTAATTGATTGCGATGAACTTAATCTATCACGGCTTCATAACGTTGCGACGATGGCGGTCTATACTTAGACGAACTGCAACGTACCGCTTCGCGAAAGGTCGCACCCCATGCAGACGATCTACCAGAAGATGGAAACCACCGAACTCGATGCCGCCATCGAGGCGCTTAAAGCCGAGGTTGCCGAGGTCAAGGCCAAGGGCCTGGCGCTCGACATGGCGCGCGGCAAGCCGTCGCCCTCCCAGGTGAACATTTCTCGCCCCATGCTCGATATCCTCAATGCCGATGCCGATCTGCACGACGGCAATGTCGACTGCTCCAACTACGGTTGCTTCGAGGGCATTCCCTCGGCACGCAAGCTGGCGGGGGAGTTCCTGGGTTGTCCTGCCGAGCAGACGCTCGTACTGGGCTCATCGAGTCTGCTGATCGAGCACGATATCGCCGGTATGTTCTGGCGTTGCGGCTCGTGCGGCAGCGACCCTTGGGAGGCTTACGAGGCAGCGCACGACGGCAAGAAGGTCAAGTTCCTGTGCCCCGTTCCCGGCTACGATCGCCACTTTGGCATCACCGCCGACTTGGGCATCGAGAACGTCCCCGTCGCGATGACCGACAACGGCCCCGACATGGACGAGGTTGAGCGCCTGGTTGCCACCGACGACTCCATCAAGGGCATCTGGTGCGTGCCCAAGTATTCCAACCCCACGGGCATCACCTTTAGCGAGGACACTGTGCGTCGCCTGGTCGAGATGCCCACGGCCGCGCCCGATTTCCGCATCTTCTGGGACAACGCCTACTGCGTGCACGACCTGTACGACGAGACCGACGAGCTCGCCAACATCTTCGATCTTGCCCGCGCGGCGGGCACCGAGGACCGCGTGGTGGCCTTTGCCTCGACGTCCAAGATCACCTTCCCGGGTGCCGGCATCGGCTTTATCGGTGCGAGCCCCGCGGTCATCGCCGAGTTCTCCAAGCGCCTGAAGGCCGGTCTTATTAGCGCCGACAAGCTCAACCAGCTGCGTCACGTGCGTTTCCTTCCCACCATCGAGGCGGTCAAGGAGCACATGAAAAAGCATGCCGAGTTCCTGCGCCCGCGCTTTGAGGCCGTTGAGCGTAAACTCACCGAGGGCTTGGGCAACACGGGTTGCGCCACTTGGACTCATCCCCATGGCGGCTACTTTGTGAGTTTCGATGGCCCCGAGGGCTCGGCCCAGAAGGTCGCCGCGCTTTGTGCCGACCTGGGCGTCAAGCTCACGCCGGCTGGTGCCACCTGGCCTTATGGCAAGGATCCGCGCGACACCAACATCCGCATCGCGCCGAGCTATCCCACGGTCGAGGACCTGGAGGCCGCGCTCGATGTGCTGGTGCTGGCCGTCAAGCTCGTCGCTGCCGAGCTTGCGCGTTCCGAGCGCGCCTAACGCGTAGGACCCCGCAAGTCCGCGCCTAGTACTATCCGCACTTTCGATACGTAAAGGAGCGTATACATGGATTTGGGTATTTCCACCAACCCCACGCCAGAGCTCTACACCATTAAGGTGACCGGTGAGATCGATATCTCTAACGCCGATAGCCTGCGCAATGCCATCGACCTGGCGCTCGAGCAGCCCACTGAGGCCGTTGAGCTCGATTTTGCCCAGGTGAGCTACATCGATTCGACGGGCATTGGCGTGCTTGTGGGCGCCGCACACCACGCAGCTGATCATGGTAAGCGTTTTAGCTGCGTCAACGTGCAGCCCCCGGTGATGCGCGTGGTTCAGCTGTTGGGCGTCGACCAGGAGATTTCGATCACCGCTGCATAATCTTTGCCCCCAAAAGGGCGTGCCGTTTGGCATATGTTTGTGATGCGCTCGGACGTTTTGGCGTCCGGGCGCTATACTTGACCGAATGAATAGACGAGTTCCGGCCGAATGGCGCGGTGCGGGCTCGACTCACATCGAGCCTTGGAGGTATGTGTGTTTGGTATTGGAGAGGGTGAGCTCGCGATCATCGTGGTCTTCGGCTTTTTGCTGTTTGGCCCGGATAAGCTCCCGCAGATGGGCCGCACGATCGGCCGTGCTATCCGTCAGTTCCGCGAGACGCAGGAAAAGATGACGGCCGTTGTTCAGTCCGAGATTATCGATCCGGTGAGCGAGGCCGCGTCGGCCCCGGTCAAGCCCAAGAAGACTGCTGCGACCGACGACGATTCCGATGCGGACGATGATGCCGCCGAGACGGCAGCGCCCGCCAAGAAGGAGACCTTTGCCGAGCGTCGCGCCCGTCTTGCTGCCGAGAAGGCCGCAAGCGAGGGCGCTGCTGAGGGCGAAGGCGCTGTTGATGAGGCCGAGGGTACAGAGCCTGCTGCTGCCGTCGAGCCCGAGCCTGCTGCAGAGCCCAAGCCCGAGCCGGCAGAGCCCACGACGGCTGACCTCTACGCCCGTCGTCCCCGCAAGCGCAAGGCCGTCGTCGACCAGCTCGCTCGCGAGCTCGAGGTCGAGGACGAAGCCGCTGCCGAAGCCGCCGCCGATGCCTCGAAGGGAGGCGATGAGTAATGCCTATCGGACCTGCGCGAATGCCGCTTTTCGATCACCTAGGAGAACTCCGTCGCCGCCTGACCATCGTGGTCGTGTCGGTGTTTGCCGCCGCTATCGTGCTGTATTTCGCCACGCCTGTAGTGCTCGACATCCTGGAAGATCCCATCCGCTCCTTTGTGCCGGACGGTAAGTTCTACATCACCACCACGCTCGGCGGCTTTGGTCTGCGCTTTTCGCTGGCCATCAAGATGGCTGTCGTCATGTGCACGCCTATGATTATCTGGCAGATTTTGGCGTTTTTCCTGCCGGCGCTTCGCCCCAACGAGCGCAAGTGGGTCGTGCCCACGGTGCTCGCCTCGACGGTGCTGTTCTTCCTGGGCGCCATTTTCTGCTATTTCATCATCATCCCTGCGGGCTTTGAGTGGCTCATCGGCGAGACCTCTGCCGTCGCTACGGCGCTGCCCGATCTGGAGAACTACGTCAATATGGAGCTGCTCTTTATGATCGGCTTTGGTGTGGCGTTTGAGCTGCCGCTCATCATCTTCTACCTGTCCGTTTTCCACATCGTGTCCTATGCGGCCTTCCGCAGCGCCTGGCGCTACGTGTACGTAGGCCTGCTCGTGGGTTCGGCTGTGATTACGCCCGACGGCTCGCCCGTTACGCTGGGTCTCATGTATGGCGCCCTGCTCTCGCTCTACGAGATTTCGCTCGCCATCGCCCGCGTGGTCATTACCGCGCGCGAGGGCAAGGAGGGCCTGTTCGTGAGCCGTCTGGACCTGTTCTCGGACGACGAGGACGACGAGGAGTAAATCGGTATGCACGAGGTTGGCATTGTCAACGGCATACTCGATACAGTGATTCGCGCGGCGCGTGGGGCGGGGGCCTCGCGCGCCGTTTTGGTAACGCTTCGTATCGGGGATATGACCGAGGTCGTGCGCGAGGCACTCGACTTTGCGTGGGAGACGTTTTGCGATGAGGACCCGCTCACGCGCGGCTGCGAGCTTGTCGTGGAGGAGGTCCATCCACAAAGCGAGTGCCTGGACTGCGGCGAGGTCTTTGAGCACGACCGTTTCCATTGTCGCTGCCCCCAGTGTGGCGGCGCCAACGTGCGCCTGCTGCACGGCCGCGAGCTCGATATCGCAAGTATCGAAATCGAAACCCCCGACGATTAGCCCGCTAGCCATCTAATGATGGGGTATAAAGGGGCCAAAGTAAGGAGCGCTAAGTATGGCCGAGAAAACGATTGATATCGCGTCGCCGATCCTGTCGCGCAACGAGCGCCTGGCAGATCAGCTGCGTCAGCGATTTAATGAGGCAGGCACCTACGTGATCAATGTGCTGTCGAGCCCCGGCTCGGGTAAGACCACCACGATTCTGGGCACCAACGAGCGCCTGCGTGACAAGGCCGGCCTACGCTGTGCCGTCATCGAGGGCGATATCGCCTCGGATGTCGACGCCATCACCATGAAGGAAGCCGGCATGCCCGCCATCCAGATCAACACGGGCGGTCTGTGCCACCTCGAGGGCAACATGATCATGGAGGCTGTCGATGCCTTCGACCAGGCTGTGGGTCTGGAGAACATCGACGTCATCTTTATCGAAAACGTGGGTAACCTGGTCTGCCCGGTCGACTTTGACCTGGGCGAGAACCTGTCCATCATGATTCTCTCGGTGCCCGAGGGCGACGACAAGCCCATCAAGTATCCGGGCATCTTCCAGCACGCCGGCGCGCAGCTGCTCAACAAGGTCGACGTGGCCCCGGCTTTCGATTTTGACATGGATAGGTATACTAAGACACTCGATGACCTCAATCCGCAAGCGCCGCGGTTTGCCGTGAGCGCGCGCAAGGGCGAGGGCATGGATGCCTGGTGCGATTGGCTCATCGGGCAGATTGAGCAAGCAAGGGCGTAAGTCGGCCGCCATAAGCGCGGGCGCAGCCGCAGAGACATGAGATAGGAGCCTCTTTTGAAGCTCATCATCGCCGAGAAAAACGACGCCGCGCGTCAGATCGCCGAGCGGCTGTCCACGGGCAAGCCCAAAAAGGACAAGGTGTACAACACCGCCATCTACCGTTTTGAGTGGAAAGGCGAGGAGTGCGTGACGATCGGTCTTGCCGGTCACATCCTCGCGCCCGATTTTTGCGACAGCGTGCTGTTCGATAAAAAGCTGGGCTGGTATTCGGTTACCGAGGACGGCGAGATGCTGCCGGCCGACATGCCCGATGGCCTGGCTCGTCCGCCCTACGACACCAAGCGCAAGCCGTTCCTTGCCGACGGCATTTCCATCAAGGGCTGGAAGCTCGAGAGCCTGCCTTACCTCACCTGGGCGCCCGTCATTAAGCTACCGGCCGAGAAGGAACTCATTCGTTCGCTCAAGAACCTTGCTAAAAAGTCCGACAGCGTCATCATCGCTACGGACTTCGATCGCGAGGGCGAGCTGATCGGCTCGGACGCCCTCAACAAGGTGCGCGAGGTTGCGCCGGACTTGCCGGTCGCCCGTGCCCAGTATTCTTCGTTTACCAAGGCCGAGATCACGCACGCCTTCGATAATCTCGTCTCGCTCGACCAGAACCTGGCCGACGCCGGCGAGAGCCGTCAGCACATCGACCTTATCTGGGGCGCGGTGCTCACGCGCTATCTGACGCTCGCCAAGTTTGGCGGCTTTGGCAACGTGCGCTCCGCCGGCCGCGTGCAGACACCGACGCTTGCCCTGGTGGTCGAGCGCGAGCGCGAGCGCATGGCGTTTGTGCCCGAGGACTATTGGCAGATTCGCGGCATGGGTGCCGCGCAGGGTGCCGCCGAGGACGATCGCTTTAAGATCGCGCACAAGACAGCGCGCTTTACCGACAAGGATGCTGCCGTGACGGCGTACGGCCATGTTGACGGCGTTGCGACGGCAACCGTTGCCGCGGTGACCAAGCGTTCGCGTAAGCAGCAGCCGCCCACGCCGTTCGCGACGACCTCGCTGCAGGCTGCCGCCGCGGCCGAGGGCATCTCGCCTGCGCGTACGATGCGCATCGCCGAGTCCCTCTACATGGCGGGTCTCATCAGCTACCCGCGTGTCGATAACACCGTGTACCCCGCGACGCTCGATCTGGGCGCCGTGGTAAGCGACCTGGCAAAGATCAACCCGGCGCTGGCGCCCGTGTGCAAAAAGGTGCTCGCCGGTCCCATGAAGCCCACGCGCGGCAAGGTTGAGACCACCGACCACCCGCCTATCTATCCCACGGGCGAGGGCGATCCGTCCACGCTCGATGGCGGCCAGCGCAAGCTCTACGACCTCATCGCCCGCCGCTTCCTGGCGACGCTTATGGGTCCTGCGACCATCGAGAACACCAAGCTCGAACTCGACGTCAACGGCGAGCCGTTCGTGGCCTCGGGCGACGTGCTCGTGACTCCGGGCTTCCGCGAGGCGTATCCGTACGGACTCAAGCGCGATGAGCAGATGCCGCCGCTGGAGCAGGGTGATACGGTCGACGTGTTCGACATTAAGCTCGAGGCCAAGCAGACCGAGCCGCCCGCGCGCTACAGCCAGGGCAAGCTCGTGCAGGAGATGGAGAAGCGCGGCCTGGGCACCAAGTCCACGCGCGCGAGCATCATCGAGCGCCTGTACGCCGTGCGCTACCTCAAAAACGATCCCGTGGAGCCGAGCCAGCTGGGTATTGCCATTATCGATGCACTGTCGCAGTTTGCCCCGCGCATCACGAGCCCCGATATGACCAGCGAGCTCGATGGCGATATGACCCGTGTGGAGCGCGGCGAGGACACCGAAGAACATGTCGTGACGCACTCGCGCGCGCTGCTGGCCGGCGTGCTCGACGAGCTGCTCAAACATACGCAGGAACTGGGCGACGCCATCAGCGACGCCGTCACGGCCGATGCGCGCGTGGGTACCTGCCCCAAGTGCGGCAAGGACCTGGTTATGAAGACGAGCGCCAAGACCCGCGGCAGCTTCATTGGCTGCATGGGCTGGCCCGACTGCGATGTGACCTATCCGGTGCCGAGTGGCGTCAAGGTAAGCCCGCTCGAGGGCGAGGCGGCCGTGTGCCCCGAGTGCGGTGCGCCGCGCATTAAGTGCCAGCCGTTCCGCCAGAAGGCTTTCGAGATTTGCGTGAACCCCACGTGCCCCACCAACTACGAGCCCGACCTTAAGGTGGGCGAGTGCAAGGTGTGCGCCGAGGCAGGACGCCATGGCGACCTGATCGCGCACAAGAGCGAAAAGAGCGGCAAGCGCTTTATCCGTTGCACCAACTACGATGACTGCGGCGTGAGCTATCCGCTTCCGGCGCGCGGCAAGCTCGAGGCGACGGGCGAGACCTGCCCCGAGTGCGGCGCCCCCATCGTGGTGGTCAACACGGCGCGCGGTCCGTGGCGTATCTGCGTCAACATGGACTGCCCGACCAAGGAGAAGAAGCCCGCCCGCGGTCGCAAGACCACAACCAAGGCGAGCACGGCAAAGAAGACGACGGCGGCCAAGAAGACGACGGCTAAGAAAGCCACTGCCGCCAAGAAGACGACCGCGAAGAAGTCGACTGCCAAGAAAACAGTCGCCGACAAGTAACGGCGCAGTCGAAACATTGCCCAAAAAACGAGCGAGGACCCCGCGATCCTCGCTCGTTTTTTTGACCGGCAGTTAGGGATGTTCTTTTTCTGCCGGCAGTTTAGGAACGTCCCTAACTGCCGGCTCGGGAACGACAAAGCGCTAGTTCACCTCGACAGGCTTGGCGCCGGGATAGCGCTCCTCAAAGTCTAGGCGGTACTTATTGTCATTGGTGCCCGCCACGTTGTCGCGCGACAGCGGCGCCACGATCTCATTCTTGTGGTCCGCAGGCTTGGCGTATTTCAGGCTGATCTCCCAGGCATCACAGATTGCGTCAATGCGGTGATCCAGGTCGTCGTACAGGGCGATGATGTCCTTCCAGGAGCTGTAGTTCTTGGAGCTCGTCGGGACGTCCAGGTCCTCGACGATGTCGTAATACTGCTCGATGGTGTCCTCCGTGCGCTCGGCGACGTCGGCGAGATTTTGACGGGTGGTTCGATCCTCTTCCAGATAGTTGCCGTTGAAGTTCTGCGCGCAGCCACGGACCTGGCTGTCGAGATCTTCGAGCAGGTCGTAGTATTCGCTCAGTCGGCGGTAGAGGTTCTGCTCAGAGAGCGTTGCTTCGCCGCCATCCTCGTCGTCATCATCGTCATCGTCGTAAAGGCTATTGGGATCGCCGAGAGGCTCAAGGTCATCATCGTCAACATCGTGGTGCAGCTTGGTAACCTCGGCGGTCGTCTGCGTACCGGCGTTGTCGAAAGGCTTGATCACAAAGAAAATGACCAGGGCGATGATGATCGCCACCAGCACAACGATAACGGCGATAAGCGGCCCGGTGCCGCTCTTTTTGGAAGCGGGGGTCTGTGGCGAAGCGGGCGCGTATGCGGGAGCCGGCTGCTGTTGGGGCGAGCCGCTCGCGACGGGTATGCGCTGCGTGGTCTCGACGGCCTCGGTCCTTGCGGCGGGGTCGGGGCTATAGGCGAGGGGGTCGTCCGCCTTGGCTTGCGGCGCATCAAGGGAGCCGGTCTGCTCAAAAGCGGGCTGGCTATCGCTCGCGGCTGTTTGCTCAACGGGTGCACCGCACGAGGTGCAGAACTTGGCATCATCTGCAAGACGCTTGCCGCACGAGGCGCAATACCGAGACATTGCCACTCCTTTCGCCACATTTCAATGCAATACGACGATTATACCCAGCGTACAAAAAAGCCGGCAGTTGGGGACGTTCCTTTTCGGCCGGCAGTTTAGGAACGTCCCTAACTGCCGCCTGAGGGTTGATTTCCGATCTCAGCCGAACACATTGAGCAAATAGGCCGTTCCCGCACCT
>CAUBMI010000057.1 GCA_958436995.1 uncultured Collinsella sp. | reverse complement strand
TTGATTCATTCCATACCAGATTCTATGCAAAAATGCCACTAAAAGGTCGTAGACGGTAGCGGGTGCTAGGCGAGTTGAATGACATAGCTGAACCTTGTTCATCTGCGTTACACTGCCGTTTAGATGGGACAAGCTGACAAGCTCATTTACCTGCTTAAAGACCGATTAGTCGGGGGATTAATAACAATCGGCCCTCGCTGTACAAAAACTTGCCGCTTGCGTACCAAAAGACAACCTAGAACACAAGGTCGCTCTATTCATAGCGCGGCTTGTATGGTCTTGCGGTTACAGTGTCCATACGGTCGAGTTGAGGAGCGGGCATGGTAAACGATTTGGACAGTATAGACGACCTCGAGCTGATGCCGCTGGGCGGAGGCTATATGGTGCGACGCGAACGCCTGATGAATGAGCTTCTCGCCAAGGGCCGAAAGGCCGGCATCGTGGTTCTCTATGCGCCCGACGGGTTTGGGAAGACCTCGGTGCTGCTGCAGTACACCCATGAGGTTAAATGCGACCCGACGCGAGGCCCCGTGCGGATTATCGAGGCCGATCGCGCCACTGGGCGCGAGGTGTTTATGCAGCTCGAGGTGGTTACCGAAGAACTCAAAGACAAACCGCACTCCCTTATCGCGATTGATAATGTGCCAAACCTCGATCAGCACGATACCGAAGACCTCATCGACAGGATTCGCGGCCTGCGCGCTGTGGGGGTAGGGGTCTTTATCTCCTGCCGTCCTTCAAATCGTCAACTGATTCATGGGCTGGGCGATTCGGTTAAGATCAATGCGCAGATGCTCAAGGTGCATGCCTATGAGTATTCGGCGTGGGCATCGGCGTTTTCGATCAGCACATCGCTCGACTTTTATCAGCTCACGCAGGGCGTGCCCGAGCTCGTTTCGGCATTGCAGACGGGTCTGTATGGCCAAGGCGACGTAGCCGGTCTGCTCGAAAACGAGATTGTCAACGTATATGGCGCGGCACTTGTCGATCTGGCTTCGCTCGACAATAATGCACTGTTTTGCGTGGCATGTCTCATGGTTTTGATGGGCGAGGGCAATATCGCAGAACTCGAGGCTTGTGGGGTGAGGTTGTCGATGGTCGACCAGTCCTACTTTGTACGCGACTACCCGATCTTTGGCTTGGATCCCGCCGAGCGGAGTTTTACGTGTCTGGGCACGGAGGATAACGGACGCTTGCGCTTGCGCAAGTTGGTGGCCGAGGTTCGCCCCGAACTTGTTCCGAGGGCGGCCCGGATTTTGCTTAAGGCGGGTAGATGCGATGCGGCGATGGGCCTGGCGGACGCCTTTTTGGACCGTGATGCGGTCCTTGAACTTGCTGGGCAGTATGGGGTCGATCTGGCTCTGACGGGGCACGGGGCCGATATCTGCCGAGCAGCGCTGGGCACGATCGATGCCGAGGATCCGGCTCCAGAGCCAACGCCTGCCGAGGCGCTTGGCGTATATCTGGCAGCGGTCAGCGTGTCCAATACAAAGCTCGCTCGCTATATGGCATCGGTCATCGAGCGCGGGGGCGAACGGGCGGCCTGCGAAATAGACCCTGTTTCATGGAGGGTGGCCCAGACACTGACGGCTGTTTGCTATGGGGACAACGGGCTTGGGCTTCCTACGAACCTGGCCGTGCCAGAAATCGAGACATCCCATACCGCGCTCGATATGTTGTCTGCGCATATCGAGGTCAAGCGCTGCCTGACCGAGCGGGGAGATGACGGCGGCGTTCTACAGCAGCTCAAAACGAGCAAGGCCTACGACTGCGAGCTCGACATCGCGGGGATTGTTATACGGGCCGACAGCATGCTGGTGGAGCTTTTTGACGGGTCGTTTGCGGGAACCGACGAGCGCGACGACGAGATGACGGTGGTGCGGGAGGCGCTCGACGTACGTGGGCTCAAGGCGATGGCTATCTGGGTGCGCATGGTGTTGGCGGCACGGCGGCTCCTTTCCGGCTTGCCGGTAACCGACGACGCGGCATTCAACGAGCTCGATCGTTTTGCCGTGCGCATGCGCGACAACCAGATTCAGCTGTTTGGCCTGTTGCTAGAAGGCTGGCAGTCGCTGGCAGAGGGACGGCCGGTTAATGCAAAGTTCCGTGCGGTCCAAGTGCTCAAACTTGCCGAGGAGTCGATTGCGTACATGCGCGATAACGCATTGCTGTTGGAGCGCGCGGCGTATCTGCGTAACACTTCGATGGTTTCGGTGCGCGAGGAAGCGGAGTTGCTCGATATAAGCCAGACGCAGGTTGGTGGAGCGGAGGCCTGGATGGTGGCGCTGCATTTGGCCTGTGCGGGCCGAGACAGCGATCTTGCGGCCTGGATGTCCATGAATCGCGCGGGGATTCTAGAGCCATCGTATCGGCTCTTTGCGCGCCTTGCCATGCATTGTCTGGGTGAGCCGGCGACCAGGATTCGCAAGAAGCTTCCCGTGCGCGAGCTGTCGCGGTACTCGCTGCGCGACGATTTGGAAGGGGAAGGCGAGCGCCTGTTCCAGGCCGGTGAGGTTGAAGCCGTTGATACCATCGACCATATCGAGATTCGCATGTTTGGGGCGTTTCGCGCCGAGCGCGACGGGTTTCCCATCACGGACAAAATGTGGCGCCGCAAGAAGGCGGCGACACTTGCCGAGCGGCTTGCGCTGGGCATGGATGCGCTCGTCGATCGTGAGACGCTGGCCATGGAGCTGTGGCCCCATGCCGAGTTTAATAGCGCCCGCAACAACCTGTACTCGACGATATCGCGCTTGCGGTCGGCTTTGGGACCGACGCCGGATGGCAAGTCGTGTGTGCTCATCCAAAATGAATGCATCGGACTCAACGGCGACTACGTCAAGACTGATGTACGGCTGTTTGACCAGATAAGCCGCGAGGTTTTGGGAAATCGCACGGGTGCGCGCGGGCCCCATTTAGTTGAGCTGTGCCTTAAGATTGAGCAGCTTTATGCCGGGCCGCTGTATGTTCCCAATGGCTGTAACCCCACCTACTTTTTGCGTATGCGACGCATTATGCAGTCAAAGTACATCGATTGCATGATTAAGGGAGCAAATGCCGCTCTAGAAGAAAACGATCTGCAGTCGGCGATTTGGCTGGCGGAGTCGGGGCTTCGGCAGGAAACGGCGCGCGAGGATATGGTGCGCTGTGCCATGCGCGTCTACAGTGCGGCGGGGCGGCGGCGCGATATCGTCGAGCTGTACAGCGGGCATATGCACCATCTGAGGGAACAGGTCAATGGCGTGCCCGAGCCCGAGACGCGGCATCTATACGAGCGCTTGGTGGAGGGGCGGCTCAATCGCGTGCTGGTCGAGCGATAAAAACGGGCGCCCGAAGTACTTGGGCACCCGTAAGCTTGCTATGTGTTGGCTCGCCGGATCATTGGCTCTTAGACGAGCTTGATCTTCTCGATGTCCTTGCGCGAGGACTCGCGATACAGCGAGAACTTGCGGCCGATGACCTGGACGACCTCGGCGTGGCAACGCTCAGCGAGCTCTTCGGCGGCCTCGCGGGCGGAAAGACTGGAGCCATCGAGCACGGAGCACTTAACGAGCTCGTGCTTCTCCAGGTAGGCGACCGTCTGCTCGACGGTGCCCTCGTTGACATCGGACTTACCGATGATGATGGCGGGGTTGAGGTGATGGGCCATGCTGCGAAGCTGCTTGACCTGGGCTCCTGTCAGTGCCATGGGTTCTCGCTTTCTATGTATGGGGCGCCCCGCGACGGGGCCTTAATCTACGTGAGCTGTCCCACGATAGCGCAGGAACGGCGCGGTGTGGGGCGCGTTTGCCCAGTTCGCAAAGAATGCGGATGCCGAACGGGAGAACAACGCGGGTTGCAGGCGGACGTGTACGGCGGCCGAAAGCGGTCTATGGACGGCTCGAAGAGACCGGCTCCCATGCAATAAACGCCCAACGGACCTTGCGGACGTGGTCGAGCATGTAGCGCCCCTGCGGCACGCCCTTGGACCCTGGCTCGCCGGCATGGGGATTTTCAATCATATGCTGAGCGACGTAGACGCGCAGACGGTCGATCTTATCCTCGTTACCGTGCTCGAGCATGCGGGAGAAGTCCGCCATGCCCGCCTCAAGGCTATCGAAGGTATCGCGACGAGGCGATTCAAAGTACGTAACCTGCGGCAGGGCACCCATCTGAATGAGGATATTAAAGGCATACACAAAGCCATTACTGCAGGTAACCGAGGCACCGATGGCGTTCATCAAGTGCAGATCATAGCGCGGGCTGGAGTTGGCGACCATCGTGACAGCACAACGCCGACGAGCCGTGCGGTCGAGCTTGGCAAGCGCGCCTTTTAGGTCATTTGTGGTGACGGAACGACTGGCAAAGGCAACATCCACAGTCTTGGCAACCGGCCCAACCAAATCCCAATCATCGTCCCAAGCAAGCTCAAGCGGTGTAATGCGATCCTCGAGCCCATAGTACTCAATGCCAGCATCAAGCGTGCCCAACATAGCAGGGGAAAAGTCAGCAGCAATCACAGGATGCCCAGCCTGAGCAAGCGGAATAGCAATCGACCCAGCCCCACACCCCATATCAAGCACCGATTCACCAGGCTTTAACGCCAGCAGCTTCATAAAGTCCCGGGCATACGGGGCAGTCTCCAACGGCCGAAAATGCCGAGCCCGCTTATCCCATTCAAAAGAATCATCAGCCCGCCGCCGATCAGCTTGCAGACGCATCCATTCGCCATTCCAATCCGCAGCAAGCAGCTCAGAACGAATCTCCCCATCAACCACGGGCCAACCTCCTAGCAACAAAAAAGCGACTCCTCCCAAAAGAAGAGCCGCAACCAGCATATATCAGAAAGAACCGATCCAACGTCAAACCGCCGTATCAACCATGTGGTGCAGGAGCGAAGCAACTGCAACCGGGATAGAACCCAACCGAGGTCCCGTTGTGCGGGAGCCCCGGGGAGGGCAAATATATAAGGTCGATCGCGAGTTCCGCACGAGCCGGAGAGCACTTAATGTGCTCTCCGTGCGAGTCAGGACTGTCCGAGCAGGCGACCTTATATATTTGCCCTCCCCGGGGCTCCTCGCCCGAACCCCTCAGCTAGTTCTTCAGCGAGTTCAGCGGTGCCGGGAAGCGTCCACCACGGTGGGCGAGCACGGTGCCGGCGTTGGGGTTCACTGGCATGATGGGTGCACGGCCGAACAGGCCGCCGTACTCGACGCAGTCGCCCACGCCCTTGCCGATGGCAGGGATCACGCGGACGGCCGTGGTCTTGTTGTTGATGACGCCGATGGCCATCTCGTCGGCGATGATGCCGGCGATGGTCTCGACCGGGGTGTCGCCGGGGATGGCAATCATGTCTAGGCCAACGGAGCACACGCAGGTCATGGCCTCGAGCTTCTCGAGCGAAAGCGCGCCGGCTTCGACGGCGGCGATCATGCCGGCGTCCTCGGACACGGGGATGAAAGCGCCGGAGAGACCGCCCACGCTGGAGCTGGCCATAACGCCGCCCTTCTTGACGGCATCGTTGAGCATGGCGAGTGCGCAGGTCGTGCCCGGGCCACCGCAGGTGCCAACACCGATGATCTCGAGGATGCGGGCAACGGAATCGCCGATGGCAGGCGTAGGCGCCAGCGACAGGTCGACGATGCCCTTCTCGACACCCAGGCGACGGGCGGCCTCGCGGCTCATGAGCTCACCGGCACGGGTGATCTTAAAGGCGGTCTGCTTAATCTTCTCGGCGACCTCCATCATCGATGCGGAATCGGGCAGCGTCTCCAGGGCTGCGGCCATAACGCCGGGGCCCGAGACGCCTACGTTGATGACGGCGTCGGCCTCGCCACCGCCGTGGACGGCGCCCGCCATAAACGGGGAGTCCTCGACCATGTTGGCAAAGCAGACAAACTTGGAAGCGCCGACGGAATCCTGGTCGGCCGTGAGTTTAGCGGCATCGATGATGGTCTGGGCGGCCATGAGCACGGCATCCATGTTGATACCGGCGCGCAGGCTGGCGACGTTGACGCTGGAGCAGACGCGGCTCGTGGTGGCGAGCGCCTGGGGGATGGACTGGATAACGCGGCGATCGGCGTCGCCGATGCCCTTCTGGACGAGTGCGGAGAAGCCGCCCAGGTAATCGATGCCGAGTGTCTCGGCCGCGCGGTCGAGGGCGTGCGCGATGGGGGTGAGGTCCTCATCCTTGCAGCATGCGGCGATCTGCGCCACCGGGGTGACGGAAACGCGCTTGTTGACGATGGGGATACCGTACTCGCGCTCGAGGTTCTCGGCGGTCTCGACCAGATGCTCAGCCGTGTGCGTCACGTGGTCGTAGATCTTCGTGCACATGCGGTCGAGGTTCTCGTCGCCGCAACCCATGAGCGAAACACCCATGGTGATGGTCCTGATGTCGAGGTTCTGCTCCTCAACCATGCCGCGGGTTTCCGCGATTTCTGCGGGCGTGATCGCCATCCTTGCGCTCCTATCTGCCAAAACGAGCATATTCTTATCTATTCTAACGTGCCGCACGTGCCAAGTGACGCATGCGGCACGTTTTGGTGCACGGTTGTTTCCGTTGTGTTACTGCCCAAAGACCTCTTCGGCGATGCGCGCGCTTTCGGCGGCATCCTTGGCATAGTAGTCCGCGCCGATCTGTTTGGCGTATTCGGGGGTGAGCACGGCGCCGCCCACGATGATCTTGACGCCCGGAACCTCGGTATGGAGCAGCTTGATGGTCTCTTCCATGGCGACGACCGTGGTAGTCATAAGCGCCGAGAGGCCGACGAGCTTAATATCGCGCTCCTTGACGGTCTTGAGTACCTCCTGCGGATCGACGTCGCGGCCCAGGTCAAAGACGGTGTAGCCGTAGTTGTCGAGCAGCATTTTGACGATGTTCTTGCCAATATCGTGGATGTCGCCCTTGACGGTGGCCACGCAGATCTTGCCCTTGTCGGCGATCTCGCCGGCGGGCATCAGGCGCTTGATGGTGTCGAAGCCCACGCGTGCGGCTTCGGCCGAGGCCATAAGCTGCGGCAAGAAGAACTTGCCCTGGTCAAAGAGGACGCCAACCTCGTCGAGGGCGGGGATAAAGTGATTGTTGATAAGGTCCATGGCGTCGTGGTCTGTCAGCAGACGCTCGGTCTCGGCAGCGATCTCGCCTTTGCGGCCCGAGACGACCATTCGACGAATCGGGTCGTCGTTGCCGTCGGTGCCGGCGGTGCCGGCAGCGGGCGCGGCATCACTCGATGCGGCCTGAGCCGCTGCCGGGTTGGCGGCGATCTTGTACGGATCGGTCCAGCCGGCATAGCGCTCGATGTATCCGGTCGAGCCCTCGTCCTCAACGCTCAGGACGCGATAGCTGTAGACGGTGTCCATAAAGCGCTTGGAGCCCGGGTTCATGATGGGGGCATCGAGGCCCGCGCCAAAGGCGGCGGCCAAAAAGACCGAACCCAGCAGCGGGCGAGCGGGCAGGCCAAAGCTGATGTTCGACACGCCGAGCGCGCATTTGACACCCAGGCGCTCCTTGCACAGGGACATGGCGCGCAGGATCTGCTCGGCCTGGCGTTGATTGGTCGAGGCGGTCATGACCAGGCAGTCGATGAGGATGCGGTCCGGGCCGATGCCGTAGCGGGCGGCCTCGGCCACGATGCGTTCGGCGATGGCAAAGCGGGCCTCGGCGGTATCGGGGATGCCGCCTTCGTCGAGCGTAAGGCCGACGACGTTGGTTCCATAGTGGGCGACCAGCGGAAAGATCTCATCCATGATCTGCTGCTTGCCATTGACCGAGTTGATGATGGGCTTGCCGGCGTAGCGGCGTACGGCGGCCTCGACGGCGGCGGGGTCGGTGGAGTCGATCTGCAGCGGCAGCAGCGTGGAGCCTTGGAGCTGCTCGGTCGCTTGCTGGATGACCTTGACCTCGTCGATCTCGGGCAGGCCCACGTTGACGTCCAGGATGTCGGCGCCCTGTTCTTGCTGGCTGATGCCCTGGCTCACGACGTAGTCCAGGTCGCCGTCGCGCAGGGCCTGCTGCAGGCGCTTTTTGCCGGTGGGATTGATGCGCTCGCCGATGACGGCAATCTTGTGGCCGTCGCAGGGAAGGTCCACCACAGTCTGGGCACTTGTGACCGACATGCTGGGCTTGCGGTGGCGCGGACTGGGCGTGTGGTTATCGATAAGCGTGCGCAAGGCGGCCATGTGCGCCGGCGTGGTGCCGCAGCAGCCGCCCACGACGCTCACGCCGTCCTCAATCATGCCGGCGACGGCTTTGGCGTATTCGGGGGCCTGGATGTCAAAGACGGTATTACCGTCGTCGTCCACGTGGGGCAGTCCCGCATTGGCCTGCACCATAACGGGTTTGTCCGTAACGGTGAGCATACGTGCGGCGAGCCCTCGGAGCTCGGCCGGTCCCTGGCTGCAGTTGATGCCCAAAACGTCGGCGCCGATGGCGTCGAGCGTGATGGCGGCCACCTCGGGACTCGTGCCCAGGAACGTGCGACCGTCTTCCTCAAAGGTCATGGTGGCAAAGACGGACAGGTCGGAGTTCTCGCGGCAGGCGAGGACGGCCGCCTTGATCTCGGCAAGGTCGGTCATGGTCTCGATAATAAAGAGGTCCACACCCGCGGCGACGCCGGCGCGCACCTCCTCGGCAAAGAGGTCGTAGGCCTCGTCGAAGCTCAGGGTACCCAGGGGGCGCAGCAGCGCGCCGATGGGGCCGATATCGCCGGCGACGTAGTGGGCACCGGCTGCGCGGGCGCAGGCGACAGCGGCGGCAAAGACATCTGCCACGGTGGCGGCACCGTCGAGCTTGTGGGCGTTGGCGCCAAAGGTGTTGGCGGTGATCACGTCGCAGCCGGCCTCGACGTATTGGCGCTGAATATCGGTAATGACCTGGGGCTCCTCAAAGTTGAGCAGCTCGGGCAGAGCGCCGGCCTTCATGCCGGCCGCCTGCAGCATGGTGCCCATGCCGCCGTCGAACAGCAGGTGCCCCGTGTCCTCGATGGCGGCGCGCAGGCGATCGTCCTTAATGCGAAGGTCGTCGATCGTGCGCGTCTTGTATGCAGCGCCATTACGACGGGCAGCATCAACGGGCGCCGCCAGTGCGGCGCCGTCCAGATCGTGAGTGATAAGCGGAGTAAACATCAATGAGCTCCTAATGGCTGGAATAGCAGGTGGTGTGGGCGGCGCGGAAGCGGCAGTGCTCGCGCATGCGGCAGATATTGCAGGTGGGGCGGCTCTGGGCGTCGTGGACCTCGCCGTCAAACAGACCGATCACCGCGGTCACGCTCTTGGTGGGCATGAGCAGGCTGGTGGGTGTGACGGTAAGCCCGATGAGCCGCGTGGCGTTGAGTGCAGCCACGATTGAGCGCTGGGCCGTAAGCGGACAGTCGCCGTAGCCGGGGCTAAAGCGCCAGTTGCCAGCGAGTCCGTGTGCCGCGGCCGCAGCCTTGACTTGCTGGTCCATCTGCTCGACAGCGGCTTCTACATAGGCAGAGCATGCGGCGTCGAGCACGGCTCCCTCCAGGGGCTGCTGGGCTCCCGTGGTGCGCAGGCGACGCTCGGCGTCCATGCCGAGGGTGCATGCCATGAGCGCGGCAAAGTGGGCGTCTTTGAGATGGCGATAGATATCGCGACCACGCAGTTCAACGTTGGTGCCAACCAGACGGATACTGGGCTCTCCCTGCTCGTCCACGCCCGTGGCATCGACGGCAAACACGCGGCGCACGCCACGGGGCTCAATGTCCAGTTCCAGGCGCTCAACGACAAGCTCAATACGCTGCGACAGCTCGGGTTCAATCTGCTGGCCGCCGTAGCCCAGGTAGCGCAACATCTCGGCACGATCGACGCGGGGATGGTGGGCGGTATCGATACGATAAAGCGCCGGCGACGCAAGGTCGGCCGGCACTTCGGCAAAAGCTGTATCGATGTGCGGTTTTTCCATTACCCTAGGCGCTCCATAATGGTTGCGGCGATCGCAGGACGATTCATAGTGTACAGGTGCAGACCGGCGGCGCCGTGCTCCTTGAGGTCGCAAAGCTGACGGGCGGCATAATCTACACCGGCTGCCTGCAGGCTCTCGGGATCGTTCTCGTACTTGGCGAGAATCTTGATGACGGGGGAGGGCAGCGATGCGCCGCACATAAAGACCATGCGGCTGATCTGTGACTTGCCCATAAACGGCATGATGCCCGCGGTAATGGGCACGGTGATACCGGCCTTGTCGGCAAGCTCGCGAAAACGGTAGAAGCACTCGTTATCAAAGAAGAGCTGCGTCACAAAGAAGCTCGCGCCGGCGTCCTGTTTTTGCTTGAGGTGTTCGACCGAGACGTTGAGGTCCTCACAGGCAATGTGGCCCTCGGGGTAGGCTGCGGCGCCCACACAAAAGCCGGCGTCGACGAGCTCGGGGATGAGGTCGCGGGCGTAGGCGTAGTCCGAGGCGGGCTTGTCGTCCTCGGTCGCGCCAGCGGGAAGATCACCACGCAGGGCCAGGATGTTTTCAACGCCGGCGGTGCGATACTCGTCGATCTTGGCGGCGATATCGGCGTGCGAGCGGCCCACGCAGGTAAGGTGCGCCACCGAGGGTGTATCGAATTCGCTCGTAATCATATGCGCGATGGGGGCGGTGGTGGCACCGTTGCCCGAGCCGCCGGCCGAGCAGGTGACCGAAACAAAGCTCGGCGAAAGCTTGCACAGATTGCCAGCCACCTCGCGAGCCGTGTCGAGGGTAAGCTCGCCCTTGGGCGGGAACATCTCAAACGAAATGGGCGCGGTGCCCTGGGATGCTGCCTGCTTAAAAACCTCGTCGACGCGCATATCGTGCTCCTCTAGATACGTAATAGTGTGATGTGTTGTAAGGATTCTACAGCACCACTGTGTCACGGTGGAGTTTCACTCGCTATTTGGGGATACCAATCAAAGATGCCCTACTATCGGCATTTCCTATAACAGGGCGGTCAATCTAGGATGGGGCTATAAAGACTGGTATCTGATGCGAAATACCAGTTAATAGAGCCCCATCCCAAATTGACTACCCTTAAACCATGGGGAGAGGTCTGCAATTTATACAGTTGATTGGCTGTTGAGGGCGGCAACGCCGCCGCGATGCGGTAACCTCATTGATTGGTTTCGTGACAGCAACATAACGGTAATGTTGCGGAAACACGACGAGCCTAATCTATGACTCGTTCGTTAGTAATCAACACCGCTTCTCACGCGGTGCCGATACGAAGGGAGTTCCGTATGGCCGAACTTACTGACCGCTTCGGGACCATGGTGTTCTCTGAGGAAGTCATGAAGGACTACCTCCCCAAGGACATTTGGAAGCGCCTTGCTGCAACCCTCGAGGACGGTGAGCCGCTCGACCTGGATGTGGCCAACGCCGTTGCCCACGCCATGAAGGTCTGGGCCATCTCCAAGGGCGCGACGCACTACGCGCACTGGTTCCAGCCGCTTTCGGGCATTACTTCCGAGAAGCACGACAGCTTCCTCGAGCCCAACCACGACGGCACCGCCATTACCAAGTTTACGGGCAAGAACCTCATCCAGGGCGAGCCTGATGCCTCGAGCTTCCCCAACGGCGGCCTGCGTGCCACCTTCGAGGCCCGTGGCTACACCGCTTGGGATCCCACCAGCCCCGCATTCATTAAGGACGATGTCCTGTGCATCCCCACGGCTTTTTGCTCCTACACGGGCGAGGCCCTGGACAAGAAGACCCCGCTGCTGCGCTCCATGACCGCACTCTCGCGTGAGTCCAAGCGCGTTTTGGCGCTGTTTGGTAAGACCCCCAAGAAGGTCGTTCCTTCCGTGGGCGATGAGCAGGAGTACTTCCTGATCAAGAAGGACGCTTACCGCAAGCGCAGGGACCTGGTCATCACCGGGCGCACCCTCTTTGGTGCTGCTCCCTGCAAGGGCCAGGAGCTCGAGGAGCACTACTTTGGCGCTATCCGCCCCACCGTCTCGTCCTATATGAAGGACCTGGACGATGAACTGTGGGCGCTTGGCATTCCTGCCAAGACCAAGCACAACGAGGTCGCTCCCTGCCAGCATGAGCTCGCCCCTGTCTACGGCGAGGTCAACGAGGCCATCGACCAGAATCTGGTCATGATGGAGAAGATGAAGCTCATTGCCTCCCGCCACGACTTGGTCTGCCTGCTGCACGAGAAGCCCTTCGAGGGCATCAACGGTTCGGGCAAGCACAATAACTGGTCGCTTGGCACCGAGTCCGAGAACCTGCTTGACCCGGGCGACACTCCGCTCGATAACCTGCAGTTCATCGTCTTCCTCACCGCGGTGATCGAGGCCGTCGATAACTATCAGGAGCTCTTGCGCGCCTCCGTTGCTTCGGCCGGCAACGATCATCGTCTGGGCGCCAACGAGGCTCCTCCGGCGATTATGTCCATCTTCCTGGGCGACCAGCTTACCGAGGTCGTCGAGAAGATCATCGATGGCAAGGCTTCCGTCCATGCTACGCGCGGCGTGCTCGACCTGGGCGCCGATACCCTGCCCAAGCTGATGCAGGACAACACCGACCGCAACCGCACCTCCCCGTTTGCCTTCACCGGCAACAAGTTCGAGTTCCGTGCCTGCGGCTCCGAGCAGAACGTCTCCGACTCCAACCTGGTGCTCGATGCCGCCGTGGCCAAGTCGCTCAAGTCCTTCGCCGACGCACTCGAGGGTACGCCCGAGGATAAGTTCCAGGACGCCGCGCTCGAGTACTGCAAGAAGGTGCTGACCGATCACCAACGCATCCTGTTCTCCGGCGACGGTTACTCCGACGAGTGGCCCATCGAGGCCGAGAAGCGCGGCCTTGCCAACAATAAGACCACGGCTGACGCTCTTCCCGCCTTTGTTTCCGATAAGGCTATCGCGCTCTTTGAGGAGACGGGCGTCCTGACCAAGGCCGAGGCTCAGTGCCGCTACGACTGCAAGCTCGAGAAGTACAACAAGCTCATGAACATCGAGGCTACCACGATGGTTCGCGAGGCGCGTCGTACCTATCGTCCGGTCATTACCGCCTATGCCACCAAGGTCGCTAAGGGCCTTGAGACTATTCGTGCCGCCGGTGCTGAGGCCGCCATGCAGTGCGAGCAGAACACGCTCAACAAGCTCTGCAACGGTATCACCGCCATCAACGACTCCATCAAGGCGCTCGACGCCGTGCATCAGAAGGCCGAGGCCCTCGATGGCCAGGAGCAGGCCAATGTGTATGCACACGAGGTCGTTCCCGCTATGGATACGCTGCGTGCCGCCGTGGACGCCATGGAGGAGATCGTGGCCGCCGACTACTGGCCGGTTCCGACCTACGACGACATTCTGTTCTACGTGTAGAACGTAACCGACATATCGTCACGGTATTGAGCCGGGGTCCGCATCGCGCGGGCCCCGGCTATTTGTTTGCGAAGGACGCTTTGGATCCCGCTTTGCAACTGATTCGCCCACGCAATAAGGGGTCGTGGGCAAAAAACGTCAAATATGAGTACTGTCACAAGCCCTGTAGCATTATCTTTTTGCAAAATATGCAGTGTTACGCAACATATGTCCAAGTACTTAGCTGATAAATGCCTGCAATTCTTCCGCCGTAGGACGCCTTGTGTCCAAATCGCCTTCTGATGGCATGAAATCGCTGTTACTAAATTGGTAACAATACTCATATTTGCTATTTTTTGTCCACGGGCCCTTGGATGACGGTGGCGCGCGCAGACGTGGTGTAAGAGCGTCCCGAGGTCCGTCGCTGCAAG
>CAUBMI010000056.1 GCA_958436995.1 uncultured Collinsella sp. | reverse complement strand
TCGGTGCGTTCGGAGCTGGCGACCATCTCGGCCGACATGGCCGTGTTGGGGTACTTGGTGGCGTGCAGGTCGTGTGCCTCGATAAAGCCGGCGCATTGGGCAATGGCCTGGCCGTGGCTGTAGACCTCGTGCACGTCCGCAAGCTTGGTGCCGGGCTTGACGAGCAAGTTGTGGTCGATTTTGAGGCGAAGCGAGCGCACGATGTGGAAGTCGAACTGGGCGAGCAGGTCGTAGACGGCGTTGACCGAGCCGGCGGTGGAGTTCTCGATGGGCAGCACGCCAAACTCGCAGAAGCCGTCGCGCACGGCGCACATGACGCCCTCGAAGGTCTCGAAAAACGCGATGTCGGGCACGTCGAAGAGCTTGCACGCGGCGATTTGGCTGTAAGCGCCCTCGACGCCCTGGCAGGCGACGGTGGCCGTTTGAGGGAAGGGCGTGTCGGAGGCTGCAGCCGTGGCGTGGGCCTTTTGCGAGACGGTGATGCCCTTGAGCTCGTTGATGTAGCGCTGCTGCTCGGCCTTGCTCATGCTCATGAGGAGACGGAACAGGGTGATGGTCTGCGCCTCGTAGCGCTCGGGCGCGCGGCTGGCGAGGTTGTTGAGCTTGGAGCGCTCACGGGCGGGGTCGAAGACGGCCTTGCCCATCTCGATTTTTGACTTGGCGACCTCGGTGGCAATGTCCATACGCTCGACAAAGCTGTTGAGGAGCGTGGTGTCGATGCCATCGATGGCCTGGCGGATGTCAGCAAGGTCCATGGAGACCCCTTTCACGTGTCGGGGGATGTTGAGGGGTGGGTAGTTAGCGCTGGGCGGCGTCTTCGAGGAGGGCGTCCCAGATGGCAAGGGCGGCGGCTGCCTCGGCTACGGGGACAGCTCTGGGGACGATGCAGGGATCGTGGCGGCCGTGGACCGAGAGCTCGGCATTTTCCATAGCGTCCATGTCCACCGTCTGCTGCTCGCGGCCAATGGAGGGCGTCGGCTTTACGGCCATGCGCCACATGACGGGCGCGCCGGTCGAAATACCGCCCAGGATGCCGCCGGCGTTGTTGGACTCGACCTCGATCTCGCCGGTCTCGGCATCGATGCGATACGGATCATTGTTCTCGCTGCCGCGCATGGCGGCCACGGCAAAGCCCATGCCAAACTCCACGCCCTTTACGGCTGGAATGCCAAACGCGATTTGCGCGATGCGGTTCTCGATGCCGTCGAACATGGGGTCGCCGATGCCCGCGGGAAGTCCGTAGATGCCGCACTCCACGATGCCGCCGATGCTGTCAAGCTCGTCGCGCGCGGCTAGGATCTCCTCGCGCATGCGGCCGGCTGCGGCGGCGTCAATGCACGGCAGATCGTTCGTAAGGATCGCCTTGCGGTCGGCCTCGCGATAGACTATGTCGTCCATCGGCAGGTCGGAGATGCCGCCGATCTGCGCCACATGCGCCATCACTTTAATGCCGCGGGCCTCGAGTGCCTGCAGCGCAATGCCGCCGGCGATGCACAGGGGTGTCGTTAGGCGGCCGGAGAAGTGTCCGCCGCCGGCGACATCGTGCATGTTGTGATACTTCACGCGCGCAGGGAAGTCCGCATGTCCGGGACGGGGCTTGCGGCGCAGCTCGGAGTAATCCTTGGAGCGCGTGTTGGTGTTCTCGATAATCGCGGCGATGGGCGCGCCGGTGGTATGTCCATCGACAACACCGGCGATGATGTGCGCGGCGTCGGCCTCGCGGCGTTTGGTTGCGGTCTCGTCGCGACCGGGGGCGCGACGGTCGAGGAAGGCCTGCAGCTGCTCCTGGTCCACGGCGATGCCCGCCGGAATGCCATCGAGTGAGCAGCCGATGGCGGGGGAGTGCGACTGGCCGAAGATGCTTAAGTGCAAGACGTTGCCAAAGGTCGAGGACATGCTATTCCTCCTCGAGTGTGACCTTGCCGCCCAGCAGGCGGTAGTGGTCGAAGAAATCGGGATAGGACTTGTTGACGGCCTCGGCGCCGTGGATCACGACCTCGCCGGTGGCGCGGCTCGCGGCGATAGCGGCCATCATGGCGATGCGATGGTCGTTGTGCGAATCGACTTCGCCGCCGGTGAAGGCATCGACACCCTTGATGATGAGGTCATCGCCGGCAATGCGCACCTGCGCGCCCAGCGCGGTGAGCTCGCGGGTGGTCGTGACCAGGCGGTCGGATTCCTTGATGCGCAGACGGGCGCAATCGCGGATAAAGGTGCGGCCCTGCGCCAGCGAGGCTACGGCCGAGATGACGGGCACCAGGTCAGGAATGTCGTGGGCGCTCATCTCAAAGCCGGCGAGCTTGTCGGACTGCACGGTGGCGGCGTTGGTGGAGCGCACGATGCGGGCGCCAAAGCGCGAAAGCGCGGCGAGCACGTTTCGGTCGCCCTGCGCGGAGCTCAGGGATACGCCCTCCACGGTGATGGGGTCGGCGCCGATAGCGCCGGCGCACAGCCAAAAGGCGGCGTTGGACCAGTCGCCCTCGACAGCAACGCTGCCGGGCGTGCGGTACGAGCCGCTGCTCACGCGGAAGTTCGTGACCTCGGGCTGGCCGTCCTTGGCCGGAATACGCTCGACGTTGACCTCGACGCCAAAGGCCTTCATGGCCTGGATCGTCAGGTTGATGTAGGGGCGGCTCTCGATGAGGCCGGTTACCTGCACGCAGGAGGGCTGGGCCAGCAGCGGGGCTGCCAGCAGCAGGCCCGAGATGTACTGCGAGCTCACGTTGCCCGGAAGCACAAAGGTGCCCGGGCGCATGCGGCCGCTCGTCTTGAGCGGAAAACCGCCCAGACCCTGTAGGTCGCAGCCGGCGGCGATGATCTCGTCCGAGAGCGGGGAGAGCGGGCGGGCGCCCAAGCGCCCCTGACCCACAAAAGTTGCTTCTGCACCCAGCGCGCAGGCGACAGGCAGCATAAAGCGCAGCGTGGAGCCACTTTCACCGCAGTCAAGCGTGCCGCCGGCAAGGGCCTTGAGCAGGCCAAACTCAACACTCTTCATGGTGGGGTGGACCTGGAAGCCGTCCTCGACGGTCTCGATGCGAGCACCCAGTGCCGTAAGGCAGCGCACCGTGGCCTCGATGTCGGCGCAGGTGGTGTTGCAGGTGAC
This sequence comes from uncultured Collinsella sp., assembly GCA_958436995.1. GTDB lineage: Bacteria > Actinomycetota > Coriobacteriia > Coriobacteriales > Coriobacteriaceae > Collinsella. The sequence goes on along the minus strand of CAUBMI010000056.1, from coordinate 10,942 downwards.
GTGCGTCTCGCCGTTGGCAAGCGCGGCGCAGATGATGAGGCGATGCGCCATCGACTTGGACGCGATGGCGGGAACGGTGCCCTTAAGCGGGGACGGGGTGATGCGGGCTAGCATGCGGATGCGTCTCCCTTCTGGCCGAGGCCCTCGGCAATGAGTTCGTGGAAAGTGGAAAGCGGCGTGCGGTCGATGCTGCAGCGGCCAATGCCGTGCGGAATCACCAGATCGATAGTGTCGCCCGCGCGCTTCTTGTCGTGGAGCGCCTCGGCAAAGACGGTATCGGCATCTAGGTCGCAGCGGGTCTTGAGGCCATGGCGGGCGCAGAGTTCCTCAATACGATCGGGCAGTGCAGCATCGCAGACGCCGTGCAGGGCCGCGGCGCGCGTGATGATGCCCATGCCGATCGACACGCAGTTGCCGTGTCCGAGCTCAAAGTGCTCGCAGGCCTCGACGGCGTGTCCGGCGCTGTGTCCAAAGTTGAGGAGCTTGCGCTGGTTGGTTTCGCGCTCGTCGGCGACGACCACGGCGCGCTTGATGTCGATATTGCGGGCGATGATGAGCGCTACGCGGGCCACATCGCGGTTGAGCAGCTCCAGCGTGAGCGGGGTCTTCTCCAGCTCGGCGAAAAGCTCCGGGTCGGCGATCACGGCGTGCTTGACGACCTCGCCGCAGCCGTCGGCGAACTGCTCGGGCGTGAGGGTGGCCAGACACCCCACGTCGGCGATAACCACGCTCGGCTGCCAAAAGGCGCCGGCCAAGTTCTTGCCGGCAGCCAGGTCTATGGCGGTCTTGCCTCCCACCGACGAATCCACCATGGCGAGCAGGCTCGTGGGGATCTGCACAAACTTGCAGCCGCGCATGTAGGTGGCGGCTACAAAGCCCGCCACGTCGCCCACGACGCCGCCGCCGAGTGCCACGATCACGTCGGAGCGCGAAAGCTCGTGCTCGGCCACAAACTCCAAAATGGCAACGTAGGTCTCGGCGCGCTTATGGGCCTCGCCGGCCTCGAAGGTGCAGATGCTCACCTCGTAGCCTGACGCCTCCAGGCTCTGCTTAACGGGCATCTGGTAGAGCGGGCCCACGTTGGTGTCCGTCACGATGACGGCCTTGGTGCCGCCGGCGGTGGCGCGCACGAGCGGCCCCGCCTGCTCCAGCAAAAACGTGCCAACATGCACCTGGTAGGGGCGTGCAGTGTCGATATCGATGGTAATCGCCATAAGCTTCGGTCCTTTCGACCTGGCGTGATGGGTTGTCTAGTGGGAGGCCTCGTCGTCGAGTGCGCGCTTAATGCGGTCGCCCTCGGCAAGGAGATTCTCCAGATAGCGCTGGTCGCGGTCCTTGAGCGCGCGGCTGTAGGCGCCAAGCGATTCGATCAGATGGTCGATCTCGAAGGCGAGCGCGTCGGCGTCGTCGATCATGAGCTCGGACCACATCTGGGGGTTGAGGTGCGCCACGCGGGTGAGATCGCGGTAGCTGCCGGCCGAAAAGCCGTGGTGGACCTGGGCAGTGGGGCTTTTGACGTAGGCGTTGGATACCACGTGCGCAAGCTGGCTCGTGAAGGCGATGACACGGTCGTGCTCGGCGGCGCTGGTCACGCTGAACTTGCCAAAGCCCAAGGGGCGCACCATCTCGCGCACCTGGCCCAAAAGCTCCAGCTTGAGCGCATCGTCCACCGCGGGCGGTACGAGCACCAGCGGGGCGCCCTGGAACAGGTCGGCGCGGGAGTGTGCATAGCCCGAGTACTGCGTGCCCGCCATGGGGTGCGCGCCCACAAAGTAAAAGCCGTGCTCGCGGGCAAGCTCAAAGGCGCGCTCGCACACGATACCCTTGACGCCCACCGTGTCAATTACCACGGGGCCCATGATGGCCTCGGTATCGGTGGCGTCGGCGAGTGCCTGGGCGTGTGCCTCGAGCCATTCGATGCAGGCTTCGGGGTAGCAAGCCAGGACGATGATGTCGCATTCGCCGAGTGTCTTGTCGTTGAGCTCTCCGGCGACGGTGCCCATGCTGGCGGCGGTCATGACATCGTCATCGGGATCCCAGGCCAGCACGCGAACGCCCGCCTGCGCATAGCCGCGGGCAAAGCTGCCGCCGATGAGGCCAAGGCCGACGATGCCGGCGCACTTGGGGCCGCCCTGGTTAACGCGCGCGTTTCTCACTGTACCCATGGGCTACTCCATGGTCTCTTGGCAGACAACCTCGCGGATGGCTCGGATGCGACGCATGGTGTCGTCGAACTGATCGGGGGTGAGGGCCTGAGCGCCGTCGGACCATGCGCGGCTGGGCTCGTCGTGGACCTCGATCTCCAGGCCGTTGGCACCGCAGGCGGTCGCGGCGAGCGCCATGGGCTCAACGTAGCGGGTGTAGCCGGTGGCGTGGCTGGGGTCGGCGACGACGGGCAGGTGCGACAGGTGGTGCAGCACCGGCACGGCGTTGAGGTCGAATGTGTTGCGAGTACGGGTCTCGAAGGTGCGGATGCCGCGCTCGCACAGGATGACGTTGTCGTTGCCCTCGCTCATGATGTACTCGGCGGCCATGAGCAGCTCATCGATCGTGCCGGACATGCCGCGCTTAAGCAAGATCGGAGTCTTGGTCTTGCCGACCTCTTTGAGCAGGGGGAAGTTCTGGGCGTTGCGGGCGCCGATCTGCATGACGTCGATCTTCTTGTCCAGGAAGACCTGCACGTCGCGTGGGTCCATGATCTCGGTGACGATCGGCATGTCGAGCTCAGCAGACGCCTCGCACAGCAGGTCCAGACCGGCGGGGCCCATGCCCTGGTAGGCGTACGGGGAAGTGCGGGGCTTGTAGGCACCGCCGCGCAGCATCGTGGCACCGGCGGCCTTCACGCGGCGGGCGATGCGGATGAGGTTCTCGCCCTCGACGGAGCACGGGCCGGCAATGACTTGGAACTGATCGCCGCCGATCTTGACGCCGTGGCCGCAGTCGATGACGGAGTCCTCGGGGTGGAACTTGCGATTGGCGCGCTTGAACGGCTCGGAGACGCGCTGCACGCGCTCGACGACGTCCATGGACTCGAGCAGGAACGGGTCGATCTTGGTCGTATCGCCCACCAGGCCGATGATCGTCTCATTCTCGCCGCGCGAGACGTCGGTCTTCAGGCCCTTTTTCTCAATCCAGCTGACGATATGGCTGACGGCCTCGTCGCTGGCGCTCTGCTTTAAAATTGCAATCATGGTGTGCCTCTCACCTCGATGGATAACCCTTGCAAAAACGGCCCGCATCGCGAGCCGTGTATATATGGTGCATGAGAGTTTATACTATCTGATTCGCTTTTGCCTTCTAAAGTGAGCCGTTGTGCCGCGTCTTCCTCGGAATTGCAAAGCTTTTTCTTTTATTTTGATAGCCCGTGGTGCACTTGGGTATAATGGCAAACGTTGGCCCTATTAGCTCAGGGGATTAGAGCGTCTGCCTCCGGAGCAGAAGGCCGTTGGTTCGAATCCAACATGGGGCACCATCGAACGTGAGACCGTCCGAACCTCGCATGGTCCGGGCGGTTTTTCTTATACCGACGCGACGTGATGGGACGTGGTATGGCAGCAACGGATATCGAGCGCGGACTCTCGACCGCCGAGGTCGAGGAGCGCATCGCCGCCGGTAAGATCAACCGCAACATGGAGCTCAAGACCAAGTCGGTCAAAGAGCTCATCATCGAGAACCTCTGCACGCTGTTCAATTTGATCAACGTGATTTTGGCGTTCCTAGTCATTTTGACCGGTTCGTTTAAGAATCTGACGTTCCTGTTCGTAGTGTTCCTCAATACTGCTATTGGCGTCATCCAGTCCATGCGTTCCAAGAAGATGGTCGATAAGCTCACGCTGCTGACCTCCAAGAAGGCCATTGCGGTGCGCGACGGCGCCGAGGTGGAGCTCGACCTGGACCAGATCGTGCTCGACGATATCATCCGCCTGGGGCGCGGCGACCAGATTCCCGCTGACGCCGTGGTGGTTTCGGGCGAGGCGCTCGTGAACGAGAGCCTGCTGACGGGTGAGAGCGACCTCATTAAGAAACAGCCCGGTTCCGAGCTCATGAGCGGCAGCTTTATCGACTCGGGCCTGCTGCGCGCCCGCGTGATCCATGTCGGCGCCGACAACTACGTGGCCAAAATTAATAACGAGGCGAAGTACGTCAAAAAGGTCAATTCCGAGATCATGAACGCGCTTAACGCCATCGTGCGCTTTGCGAGCATCATCATGATCCCGCTCGGTTTGGCGTTGTTTGCCTCGAGCGTGAGCGAGCTGTGGGATGCCGCGGGAACCCCAGGCAATAGCGCGCTTTCGTGGTGCTTCTCCGAGCTGTTGGCTGGTCATGTGCCTTCTTCGGCGCTGCTGTCCACGGTGGGCGCCCTGCTGGGCATGATCCCGCAAGGCCTGGTGCTGCTGACCTCGTCGGTGCTCGCCATCGCCACGGTGCGCCTGGCCCGCCGCAAGGTACTCGCGCAGCAGCTCTACTGCATTGAGACGCTCGCGCGCGTCGACGTGCTGTGCCTGGACAAGACGGGCACCATCACGTCGGGCCGCATGGAGGTCGAGGGTACCTATCCGCTGCCGGTCGAGGGTATGGGTGCGGGGGAGGGCGACGCCGCCGTTCCCGTCGATACCACGGTGCTCGATTTTGCGCTGGCTAACGTCGCACGTGCGACCTCGGCCGATGCCAACGAGACCTGTCAGGCGCTGCTCAACTATTACGCCGACCGTCCGGTCGAGGTGTCCGAGCCGCTGTCGGTCATTCCGTTCTCGTCTTCCAAAAAGTGGAGCGGCGCGTCGTTTGCACAGGGCTCATATGTGATGGGTGCGGCGCAGTTTGTGCTCTCTGATCGTGCGTTTGCCCAGGTTGAGAACCGTGTCGCCGAGCTTGCCGATACCTGCCGCGTGCTCGTGGTGGCGCGCGTTGACGGCTTTACGCCCGATGGCGATATGGTGGGCGAGGCCGAGCCCGTGGGCTTTGTGACCATACGCGACGAGATCCGTACCTCGGCGGCCGAGACCATCGGCTACTTTAACGAGCAGGGCGTGACTCTCAACGTGATCAGTGGCGACGACCCGCGTACGGTGTCGTCGATCGCGCGCGTGGTGGGCGTGCCGGGGGCGGACGCTTATGTGGACGCCACGACGCTCGATACGCCGGCCAAGCTCGATGCCGCAGTGGACCGCTACCATGTCTTTGGTCGTGTGACCCCGCAGCAGAAGCGCGAGCTCGTGCAGGCGCTCAAGCGCCGCGAGCACACCGTGGCCATGACAGGCGACGGCGTCAACGACGTGCTGGCGCTCAAGGAGGCCGACTGCTCCGTGGCCATGGCGGCCGGCTCCGATGCCGCGCGTAACGTGGCCGAGATCGTGCTCGTCGACAACGACTTTGCCTCGATGCCCGCCGTGGTGGCCGAGGGCCGTCGCTCCATCAACAACCTGCAGCGTTCGGCTTCGCTGTTCCTGACTAAGACGCTGTTCTCGATGGGCCTGGCGGCGCTGTGCATCGCACTGCCGCCGTACCCTTTCGAGCCGATTCAGATGACGCTCATCAACTTCTTCTGCATTGGCGCGCCGGGCTTTGTGTTGGGCCTGGAGCCCAACAATGCTCGCGTGAAGGGGTCGTTCCTGACGAACGTGCTCAAGCGGGCACTGCCGGCGTCGCTTGCGGTCATTTTGGCCGCGGCGCTCGATATCTTTGTGGCGCGCGTGTTCGGCTTTAACCAGCTCACGCTGTCTACGATGTGCCTACTTACGTCGTGCGCGGCGAGTGTCAGCCTGATCTGGCGTATCTCGCAGCCCCTCACGCCCTTACGTGTGGCGCTCTTTGTGTTTGTAGTTGCCGGCATCCTGACGGGCGTTATCGGATTCCCGAAGCTGCTGTCTATTGCCAACCTGTCGATGGGCCAGATGGTTATCTTGGCTGTCATCGTGGTCATCACCTGCTCGGTGTTCTTTAAGCTCGCCACGATGATGGATTCGCTCAAGCCGCGTCGTCGTCATGCCGCAACTGGTTTTGGCCGCGGTGTGCGCGTCCGCTTGGGTCGCGGTGGCGGCAAGGTGAGCTCGACGGGTTCGACGGCCGAGCGTTTTGCCAAGCGCGTCGCCGCCGACATGGCGCAGCGCCGCGAAGCTCGCACCGTTCGTGAGGCCGAGGCCCGCGCACTCGAGGGCGTGGCCCAGGCCCAGCCCAAGAAAAAGAAGAGTACCGGAGTCAAGCGCTCCCGCGTAACCAAGTCCGCCCAAGGCATCAAAGTCTCGATGCCGAGCAAAAAGAAGAAGTAACTACGCGCCCTGGCGATGTTGAATTGGTGCCTTGCTCCTGTGGGGCCTTGGCGATGTTATGCTCTAACCTCGATTGTTTGAATTGCTTCGAAAAGAGGATGCCGTGATCTGTCCGCATTGCCTTAAGACCATCGAGGACGGCGCCTCGTTCTGCCCCTACTGCAACGCCTATGTGGGTCCGGGCGATGGTCCCGAGCACACCGAGTTCGTGTTCTGTGAGGGCTGCGGTGCCCGTCTTTCTCCGCATGATCGTACGTGCCCCAAATGCGGACGCCCCGCTCCGGGTATCCTCTCCGAGGACGCGGCCGCATCCGACCTGGCAGCGGGCCGCACGGCGGGCTTTCCGCGCCTAACGCAAGAGCAGATCGATACCGAGGTGCCGCATGCGCCGGCCTCTGCCGCTGCGGTGCTTTCGGACGCCGCCGACCCCAATGAGACCTGCGTGCTGCCGGCTTTCGATAAGGATTTCGGTATCCCCAAGGTCGATATTCCCATGCCCGTTTCCCTGCATGACGATGCTCAAAAACCCAAGCGCAAGGTGCACCCCGACGAGGACGCCTATCACAAGCACAAGCGTCATATTCCCAAGCCGCTTATCGTCATCGCGGTCCTTGCCGTCGTTTGCGGCGGTGCCTATTGGTTCGTGACGACCGATCCCATGGGTGTTATGCCCGGCTTCTACGACCAGTTTGGCCAAGCTGCACAAACCACCTTCCCCACGCGCCAAAAGGGCGAGGCGACTGAGGACGATACCAAGCAGGGCGATTCTGCCGAGGTGGTCCAGGAAGAAACCGTGCTCACCGATGATCAGCTCTATACCAGGCTCGACGGTCTGTATCAGACCATCGTGTCCTACGCTGACGAGGACCAGATCGGCGAGGTCATCGATTCCTTTAACAACGGCTATCTCCGAACGCCGCTGTCCACCCGTCAGGAGCTGTCGCAGAGTGCCTACGCCCTGCGCGACCAGATCAAAAAGACGCAAGATGAGCTCAACAACCTTAAGTACCAGGACGATTCGGTCTATGCGGATGACATCGCCCACTTAAAGCAGCTTGCCGAGTGGATGTATGAGCGCGTCGACGTGATCTGCCAGAGCTGGGATATTTCGCTGGCCATTCCCGATGGCGAGTCGATGAGTTCCCACCAAAGCGAGATCCTGGCGCCCATCGCGCAGGGCGGCAATAGCGCGCTGAACCAGTACGATGCCAATGTGGGTTCCTGGAAGCCGCAGCAGCGTTCCTAAAACTAGTTCGCCATAGTCGGCATAACCTACGTGCGCAATTGATGTAAGCCCGTGCTTATTGCTACAATTCGTACAAATATGCTTTAAACGCACGAGGAAGGAACCACATGTTTGGTTTTAAGAAAGAGCTCTACACGCCCGAGTATCAGCTTGTCGGCGACGAGTGCGCCGTAATCGAGACGTCGAAGGGTGCCATCAAGGTCAAGTTTGACGGCGAGGGCGCTCCCATTCATGTCGCGAACTTCTGCGAGCTTTCCACGATGGGCTTCTATGATGGCCTTAAGTTCCATCGCTATGTGCCCGGTTTTGTTATCCAGGGCGGCGACCCCAATACCCGCGACATGTCCGGCGCCGACGTCGCTGCCGGTCTTGAGGGCCCCGACGGCATGCCCGGTACCGGTGGCCCCGGCTACTGCATCAAGGGCGAGTTTGCCACCAATCCGCGCAACAGCCATGTCGATGGCGCCCTTGCCATGGCACGCTCCATGGACCCCGATTCCGCGGGTTCGCAGTTCTACTTCTGCCTGGGTGCCCAGCATAACCTCGATTCCGGTTACACCGTCTTTGGTACCACGGTCGAGGGTCTCGATGTGATTTCGCAGCTGCGTGCCGGCGACGAGATCGTCCATGTCGAGATCGTTCACGAGTAAAGGGGACTTCCTTGAATAGCCAGCTGATCCAACAGGGCCGCGCCGCTTACCGCGCGGGTGATTTTTCCGCTGCAGCCCAGATGCTTGGGGCGGCAAAGACTCCCGATGAGATTATGGGCGAGGCAGATCACCTTCGCGGCAACGCCTTGATGCACCTGGGCATGTATGCCGAGGCCGCCGAGGCCTATGCCGCCGCCCTCAACGACGGCACCTACGGCAAGCGCGGCGCGCTGCTCACCAACCGCGGCAAGGCGCTTGCCGCCGTGGGCGACTACACGACGGCCGCTCAGGCGTTCTCTGCTGCTACGCAGGATGCTTCCTATGCCACGCCGTTCAAGGCCTATCTGGGCCTGGGCAATGCGCTGTTCCAGTCGGGCGACTATGCCAACGCAGGAACCGCCTTCCGTCAGGCTGCCATCGACGGCGCCAATCCGGCTCCTGCCGCCGCACTCGGCGAGCTCGGTCGTTGCTTCATTAAGCTCGGCCGTCCGGCGGATGCCGTGGAGACTTATCGCACGGCTATCGACTTTGCCGGCCCCCGCGACGACACGCGTGCGCTCAACGCCGGCATGGGTCAGGCGCTTTCTGCCGCCGGCCGTCCCTCCGACGCACTCGACGCCTTTAACGCCGCTACTGCCGATGGCATCTACCAGCTCACCTCCGAGCAGGCCGATGAGCTTGCCCGCGTGCACGATTCGCTTGCCGCGCTGTCTGCCCAGACGGCTATGGCCACGGCTCCGGCGCCCGCGATGGACGCTCCTGCCGTCGATCCTCTCGATCCTACGGGCGCGACCGGTCAGTTTATGCCCGATCCCTCGGACACCGGCTTCTTTACGCTGTCCGAGTCCGAGATGGTCCAGCAGGACCGTCAGGATCGTAAGCAGGCCAAGGTCCGTCGTCGCCATCGCCACACGGGTCTTAAAGTCTTCATCGTGCTGCTTCTGCTCATTTTGATCGCCGCGGGCGGTCTGGGCTTTGCCTACACGCGCGGCTTTGGCTTCCCGTCTCAGGAGTCTGTCGTTACCGATCTGTTCCAGGCTGCCGGCGACGGTGACGCCGCAAAGGCCGAGTCTTGCCTGGCCTCGAGCCTGTCCGAGGACGCTAAGTCGATGATCATCTCCTCGATTCCGCAGGGTGCCACCGTGTCCGTCGAGGGCATGGATCAGTCCATGACCGAGACGACCGCCAAGGTGAAGGCATCGCTGTCCAAGGGCGGCGAGCAGGAGTACACCGTCAAATTCGTGCGCTCCGACAACCATATCGGCTGGGCCGTTTCTTCGCTTGATATGGATTTCTCGGCTGCTGACAACCAGTAGTGACCTTATGGGATTTAGCTTTGCCCGGCGCTTCACCGCAAGTGAGGCGCCGGGCTTGCGCTAGTATGATGAGCTAGTAGTTTTCCAGCAATCATCCAACACATCAGGAGTTGCGTTGTTTTCTTTGATGGATATGTTCTTCGGTAGCTATGCGGGCGATCTTGCCATCGACCTCGGCACCGCCAATACGCTTGTCTCCGTGCGCGGCAAGGGCATCGTCATTCGCGAGCCCTCTGTTGTTGCCATCGACAAGAACGACGAGCGCATCCTGGCGGTCGGTATCGAGGCAAAGCGCATGCTCGGCCGTACGCCCGGCAACATCGTGGCCGTTCGTCCCCTGAAGGACGGCGTCATCGCCGACTTCGATGTTACCGAGGCCATGCTTCGCTACTTTATCGACAAGGCGTCCGAGAAGCGCTATCCGTGGACTCCGCGTCCGCGTGTTGTCGTCTGCGTTCCCTCCGGTGTCACGTCGGTCGAGAAGCGTGCTGTCTTTGAGGCCACGATCCAGGCCGGCGCCCGCCAGGCCTATCTGATCGAAGAGCCTATGGCAGCTGCTATCGGCGCCGACCTGCCCGTCGAGGAACCCACCGGCTCCATGGTCATCGACATCGGTGGCGGTACCACCGAGGTTGCCGTTATCGCTATGGGCGGCATCGTCGTCTCGCAGTCCATCCGTATTGCCGGCGACGAGTTCGATCAGGCCATCCTCACGCACGTTCGCGATGCCTACAACCTTGCCATCGGCGAGCGTACGGCAGAGGACATCAAGATCAAGGTCGGCTCCGCCGTGCCGCTCAAGGACGAGCTCGACGTCGAGGTCAACGGCCGCGACGTGATCACCGGTCTGCCCAAGACCGTGCGCATCGAGAGCGAGGAGATTCGTCGCGCACTCAACAAGCCGCTCGACGAGATGGCCAAGGCCGTCAAGGACGCACTCGACGCTACGCCTCCCGATCTTGCCTCGGACCTTATGTACTATGGCATTTTGCTGACCGGTGGCGGCGCGCTGCTGCGCGGTCTCGATGTGCGCCTGCGCGATGAGACCGGCGTTTCGGTCAATGTTAGCCCCACGGCGCTCGATAACGTTGTTAACGGCTGTGCCCGCGTGCTCGAGGCCAATGCGTTTGATGGCGGCTTCGTCCAGACCAATGCTTAATTTCCAAAAGGTGGATTCCATTTGGCACGATCTTCGGGTTTCTCCACAAATCTGAATACCAAGCGACAATCAACGGGTATGCGCCCGTTGATTGTTTTCAGCCTGATTTCGGTGTTGCTGCTCACGTTTTATATTCGTGAGGGCGAGGCAGGACCGATTCATGCCGTGCGCTCGGGCGTGACGACGATTACCTCGCCGGTGCGCTTTGTGGGCTCGGCTGTGGCGGCTCCCTTCAATGCGATCGGTAACGTGTTCTCTAACCTTACGGCGTCGCAGGACACGCTTGACGAGCTTAAGAAGCAAAA